>NZ_JBEZVK010000018.1:0-150614 GCF_040636955.1 Streptomyces sp. NPDC032472 | reverse complement strand
CGGAAAGACCTGGAAGGAAGGGGAGCGGGGCACCGTGCGCTCAATCCGTTCCCCGAGCGGGGGAGTACCGGCCCTTCGCCGTGCTGCAGCGCCGCGGCGCCCCGCCGGAGCGGGATCGCCAGAGGCCCGGCCCGCAGAGGCTCAGAGGGCTCAGAGGACGCGGACGGCGCCCGTCGGACGGTCGTAGCTCAGGTTGCGCTCGACGATGCCCGTGCTGGGGTTCTGCGCGCCGACGAACTTGCCGCCGCCGACGTAGATGGCGACGTGGTAGGCGCTGCCGCGGGAGCCCCAGTACAGGATGTCGCCCGGCTGCAGGGCGCTCAGGGAGACCGAGGTGCCCTCCGCGGACTGGTCCTGGGAGACGCGCGGCAGGGAGATGCCGGCCTTGCGGTACGCGGCCTGGACGAGGCCGGAGCAGTCGTACGCGGAGGGGCCGGTGGCGCCGCTGATGTAGGCCTTGCCGACCTGCGCGCGGACGAAGTTCACGATGGCGGCGGCGGAGCCGGTCGCCGGGGCGGTCACGGTGCCGGAGCCCATCTCGCCCGAGGCGGAGGCGTTCTGCAGCGTGGTGCGGGCGGCGTTGCGGGTGGCGCGCTCGGCCTCGGCCTTGCGGTCCGCCTCGTCCTTCGCCTTCTTCTCGGCCGCTTCCTTGGCCTGCTTCGCCTCGGCGGCGGCGCCGGTGCGGGCGCTCTCCTCCTCGGCCTGCAGCTCCCCGTTGACGGCGGCCGCACGGGTGTTGTCGGCGGCGGTGGTGACGGCGGAGGACACCTCGGCGGCCAGGTCCAGGTTGAGGACCGGCATCTCGAGCGTCTCGGTCACGGGCTCGGCAGCGGGGGACGCGCTCGCCGTGCCGGCCATCGCCAGGGTGCTGAGGACGCCACCGGCAACTCCGGCGCGGACCGCGAGCTTCGAGGCGCTGCGACGGGGCTTCCGGTGGCTGGGTATGTGAGCGGTGTGGGACATGAGAACAACCGCTATCAGGGGGCCCGGGTTCCCTTCAAGAAACGTGGTCTGCGCCACAGTTGCGCGCGAGACGGCGCGAACCGGACACCCCGCGCGTCTTATTGACGCCGTAACGGACGTATCGGACACCCCTTCACAAGGCTGTGATCATGGGGTTTCAGTAATAAGTCCGAATTGACCCAGGGCCTACCATCCCGGCGCACAGTTGGCCAAGCCCGCTTTCGGAGTCATGGATTCGGTGTGGTGCAGGTCACAGGGGAGTCTCGCCGTGGAGGCCCTGTGGCCTGCTCGTGATCTCGTCGTGAGCATGCCGTGAGGGTGCGGGGTCCGGAGGGCGGCGCGGCTCACCCGGGAGGGCGGGGTCGGAGCGGCGCGGAGGGTCGAGCCGGCTCGCCCGGGAGGGCCGGCCCGGCTCACCCGGGAGGGTCGGGTCGGCTCGCCCGGGACGGCGGTCCGGCTCGCCCGGGGCGACGGTCCGGCGCCGGCCGGAGATCGTGAACGGATGCACGCGTCCACTCCCGTCCCCGGGGCCTCCCTCGACCGGGCGACGCGGATCCCTTTACAGCCATTGGCGCGATCTTGCAAATTTGCCTGCCACCCACATCGTTTGATAGGGCAGGACCCCTTCTACCTGGGGTAACAGGCTCGGATGTCACCTTTGGTGATCACTTGGATGCTTCGCGTATGTAGATCACCACTCATCGGACTTCATGATCGTTCGTCAGGTGGTGGAGATCACAAACTCGGTGTTGTCACCCGTGTCGCAGATCACAGATCGGCGGGCATAGGATGCGCAGCAGTCCGGCTTGTGAACTGCCTCACATGTACGTGATCTTCCACCGGCCGGCGCAGCGGTCCAACGGTCAAGGACGACTGGAAGGAGCGAGGAGCGTGAATGCCTACGCGCCCATCCTCGTGCTCGGCGCCCTCGGCGCAGGGTTTGCGATCTTCTCCGTGGTCATGGCCACGCTGATCGGCCCGAAACGGTACAACCGGGCGAAGCTCGAGGCGTACGAATGCGGTATCGAGCCCACGCCGACACCGGCCGGCGGCGGTCGCTTCCCCATCAAGTACTACCTGACGGCGATGCTCTTCATCGTCTTCGACATCGAAGTTGTCTTCCTCTACCCCTGGGCGGTCACCTTCGACTCCCTGGGGATCTTCGGGCTCGTCGAGATGCTGCTCTTCGTGCTCACGGTCTTCGTCGCCTACGCCTACGTCTGGCGTCGCGGCGGCCTGGAATGGGACTGAGGGGCTGAATTCCCATGGGACTGGAAGAAAAGCTGCCGAGCGGCTTCCTGCTGACCACCGTCGAACAGGCCGCGGGCTGGGTGCGCAAGGCGTCCGTCTTCCCCGCGACCTTCGGCCTGGCCTGCTGCGCGATCGAGATGATGACCACCGGAGCGGGCCGGTACGACCTGGCCCGCTTCGGCATGGAGGTCTTCCGCGGCTCGCCGCGCCAGGCCGATCTGATGATCGTGGCCGGCCGGGTCAGCCAGAAGATGGCGCCGGTGCTGCGGCAGGTGTACGACCAGATGCCCGCTCCCAAATGGGTCATCTCCATGGGGGTTTGTGCATCGTCGGGCGGAATGTTCAACAACTACGCCATCGTGCAGGGCGTCGACCACATCGTCCCGGTGGACATCTACCTCCCCGGCTGCCCGCCCCGCCCCGAGATGCTGCTGGACGCGATCCTCAAGCTCCACCAGAAGATCCAGTCCTCCAAGCTCGGCGTGAACCGGGAAGAGGCGGCCCGCGAGGCGGAGGCGGCGGCCCTCAAGGCCCTGCCCACCATCGAGATGAAGGGGCTGCTCCGGTGAGCGAGACCACCCCGCACCACGGCAACGGCAACGGCGACCCCGAAGCGGGCGGGAACAACGTTCCTGCCCCCCGCGCCTTTGGCGCCGGCCCCGAGGTCATCGGCGTCCGCAAGGGCATGTTCGGCGCCACGGGCGGCGGCGACACCAGCGGCTACGGCGGCCTGGTCCGCACCGTCGCCCTCCCCGGCGCCAGCCACCGCCCGTACGGCTCGTACTTCGACGAGGTCGCCGACGAACTCGAAGGCGCCCTGGAGGAGCAGGACCTGCTCCCGCAGAACGCGATCGAGAAGACCGTCGTCGACCGCGGCGAGCTCACCTTCCACATCGCCCGCGAGCACCTGGTCCGCGTGGCCCGCACCCTGCGCGACGACCCCGCCCTGCGCTTCGAGCTGTGCACCGGCGTCAGCGGCGTGCACTTCCCCGAGGACAGGGGTCGCGAGCTGCACGCCGTCTACCACCTGCGCTCGCTCACCCACGGCCGGATGATCCGCCTGGAGGTGTCCGCGCCGGACAGCGACCCGCACATCCCGTCGCTCGTCTCCGTCTACCCGACCAACGACTGGCACGAGCGCGAGACGTACGACTTCTTCGGCCTGGTCTTCGACGGGCACCCGGCCCTCACCCGGATCATGATGCCGGACGACTGGCAGGGCTTCCCGCAGCGCAAGGACTACCCGCTCGGCGGCATCCCCATCGAGTACAAGGGCGCCCAGATCCCGGCTCCCGACCAGCGGAGGTCGTACAGCTGATGTCCACGTCACACCACGCAGAGTCGCGCGAGACCACCGAGGGCCCCGTCTACACCGTCACCGGCGGCGACTGGGACGAGATCGTCCGCTCGGCGGCCAAGGCGGACGACGAGCGCATCGTCGTCAACATGGGTCCGCAGCACCCGTCCACCCACGGAGTGCTCCGCCTGATCCTGGAGATCGACGGCGAGACCGTCACCGAGGCCCGCTGCGGCATCGGCTACCTCCACACCGGCATCGAGAAGAACCTCGAATTCCGGAACTGGACGCAGGGCACCACCTTCGTCACGCGCATGGACTACCTCACGCCGTTCTTCAACGAGACGGCGTACTGCCTCGGCGTCGAGAAGCTCCTCGGCATCACCGACCAGGTCCCCGACCGGGCCACCGTGATCCGCGTCCTGCTGATGGAGCTCAACCGGCTCTCCTCCCACCTGGTGTGCATCGCCACCGGCGGCATGGAGCTGGGCGCCACCACGATCATGATCTACGGCTTCCGCGACCGCGAGCTGATCCTCGACATCTACGAGCTGATCACCGGCCTGCGCATGAACCACGCCTTCATCCGCCCCGGCGGCCTGGCGCAGGACCTGCCCCCGGGCGCCATGGACCAGCTGCGCGACTTCCTCAAGACCATGAAGAGGAACCTGCCGGAGTACGACAAGCTCGCCACCGGCAACCCCATCTTCAAGGCGCGCATGCAGGACGTCGGCTACCTCGACCTCGCCGGCTGCATGGCCCTCGGCGCCACCGGCCCGATCCTGCGCTCGGCCGGCCTGCCGCACGACCTGCGCAAGTCCGACCCGTACTGCGGCTACGAGACCTACGAGTTCGACGTGCCGACGACGGAGACCTGCGACTCCTACGGGCGGTTCCTGATCCGCCTCGAGGAGATGCGCCAGTCGCTGCGGATCATCGAGCAGTGCCTGGACCGCCTGGAGCCCGGCCCGGTCATGGTCGCCGACAAGAAGATCGCCTGGCCGGCGCAGCTCGCGATGGGCCCCGACGGCCTCGGCAACTCGCTCGACCACATCAAGAACATCATGGGCACCTCCATGGAGGCCCTCATCCACCACTTCAAGCTGGTGACCGAGGGCTTCCGGGTGCCGGCCGGGCAGGCGTACGCGGCCGTGGAGTCCCCCAAGGGCGAGCTCGGCGTCCACGTCGTCTCCGACGGCGGCACCCGCCCCTACCGGGTCCACTTCCGCGACCCGTCCTTCACCAACCTCCAGGCCATGGCCGCGATGTGCGAGGGCGGCCAGGTCGCCGACGTCATCGTCGCCGTCGCCTCCATCGACCCCGTGATGGGAGGCGTCGACCGATGACAGAGATCTCGCTCGGCATGCCGCAGCTCCCGGCCCCGGACTATCCGGCGGACGTACGCGCCCGGCTCGAAGCGGACGCGAAGGAGGTCATCGCCCGCTACCCCGACAGCCGCTCCGCGCTCCTGCCGCTGCTGCACCTGACCCAGTCCGAGGAGGGCCACGTCTCGCGCACCGGCATCCGCTTCTGCGCCGAGGTGCTGGGCCTGACCACCGCCGAGGTCACCGCCGTCGCCACCTTCTACACGATGTACCGGCGCCGCCCCTCGGGCGACTACCAGGTCGGCGTCTGCACCAACACCCTGTGCGCGGTCATGGGCGGCGACGCCATCTTCGAGGAGCTCAAGGAGCACCTCGGCGTCGAGAACAACGGCACCACCCCCGACGGCAAGGTCACCCTCGAACACATCGAGTGCAACGCGGCCTGCGACTACGCCCCCGTGGTGATGGTCAACTGGGAGTTCTTCGACAACCAGACCCCCGCCTCCGCCAAGGACCTCGTCGACGACCTGCGCGCCGGCCGGCCCGTGGCGCCGACCCGGGGCGCCCGGCTGTGCACGTACAAGGAGACCGCGCGGATCCTGGCGGGCTTCCCCGACGAGCGCGAGGGCGCCGTCGAGGAGAGCGGAGGCGCCGGACCCGCCTCCCTGATCGGACTGCGCATCGCCCGCGGCGAGTCCCCGCACCACGGCAAGGTCGTGCACCCGCGCGCCGAGGCGAGCGGCGAGGAGGGGGAGTGATGACGGTGACTGCTGCCATGCAGAACGGCACCAGCCCGGAGAAGCTGCTGGCACCGGTGCTGTCGGCGTTCTGGGACGAGCCCCGGTCGTGGACGCTGGAGACCTACCGGCGCCACGAGGGCTACGAGGGGCTGCGCAAGGCGCTCGCCATGACCCCGGACGAGGTCATCGCGTACGTGAAGGACTCGGGCCTGCGCGGCCGCGGCGGCGCGGGCTTCCCCACCGGGATGAAGTGGCAGTTCATCCCGCAGGGCGACGGCAAGCCGCACTACCTCGTCGTGAACGCGGACGAGTCGGAGCCGGGCACCTGCAAGGACATCCCCCTGCTCTTCGCCAACCCGCACTCCCTCATCGAGGGAATGATCATCGCCTGCTACGCGATCCGCTCGGAGCACGCCTTCATCTACCTGCGCGGCGAGGTCGTGCCGGTGCTGCGCCGCCTGCACGAGGCGGTGCGCGAGGCGTACGAGGCCGGCTACCTCGGCGAGGACATCCTCGGCAGCGGCCTGAAGCTCGACATCACCGTGCACGCGGGCGCGGGCGCCTACATCTGCGGCGAGGAGACAGCCCTCCTCGACTCCCTCGAAGGCCGGCGCGGTCAGCCCCGGCTGCGTCCCCCCTTCCCCGCCGTCGAGGGGCTCTACGCCTGCCCCACTGTGGTGAACAACGTCGAGTCCATCGCGTCGGTTCCCGCGATCCTGAACAAGGGCAAGGACTGGTTCAAGGCGATGGGGACGGAGAAGTCCCCCGGCTTCACCCTGTACTCCCTCTCCGGGCACGTCGCCGGCCCCGGCCAGTACGAGGCCCCGCTCGGCATCACCCTGCGCCAGCTCCTCGACATGAGCGGCGGGATGCGCCCCGGCCACAAGCTGAAGTTCTGGACCCCGGGCGGCTCCTCCACCCCGATGTTCACCGCCGAGCACCTCGACGTGCCGCTCGACTACGAGGGCGTCGGCGCGGCCGGGTCCATGCTCGGCACCAAGGCCCTGCAGTGCTTCGACGAGACCACCTGCGTGGTGCGGGCCGTGACCCGGTGGACGGAGTTCTACGCCCACGAGTCCTGCGGCAAGTGCACGCCCTGCCGCGAAGGCACGTACTGGCTGGTCCAGTTGCTCCGCGACATCGAGGCCGGCAAGGGCGTCATGTCCGACCTCGACAAGCTGAACGACATCGCCGACAACATCAACGGCAAGTCGTTCTGCGCGCTCGGCGACGGCGCCGCCAGCCCGATCTTCTCCTCGCTGAAGTACTTCCGCGAGGAGTACGAGCAGCACATCACGGGCAAGGGCTGCCCCTTCGACCCCAGGAAGTCGACCCTCTGGGCCGACACGGAGGTGAACGCATGACCGTCACCACGAACGCGACCGGCGGTGGCGGAGCGGTGGCACAGCCGCCCGAGGACACGGTCTCCCTGACCATCGACGGCATCGAGCTGTCGGTCCCCAAGGGGACCCTCGTCATCCGGGCCGCCGAGCAGATCGGCATCGAGATCCCCCGGTTCTGCGACCACCCGCTCCTCGACCCGGTCGGCGCCTGCCGCCAGTGCATCGTCGAGGTCGAGGGCCAGCGCAAGCCGATGGCCTCCTGCACCATCACCTGCACCGACGGCATGGTCGTCAGGACGCAGCTCACCTCCGAGGTCGCCGAGAAGTCCCAGCGCGGCGTGATGGAGCTGCTGCTGATCAACCACCCGCTGGACTGCCCGGTCTGCGACAAGGGCGGCGAGTGCCCCCTGCAGAACCAGGCCATGTCGCACGGCAACGCCGACTCCCGCTTCGAGGGCAGGAAGCGCACCTACGAGAAGCCGGTGCCGATCTCCACGCAGGTGCTGCTGGACCGCGAGCGGTGCGTGCTGTGCGCGCGCTGCACCCGCTTCTCCACGCAGGTCGCCGGCGACCCGATGATCGAGCTGCTCGAACGCGGGGCGCTGCAGCAGGTCGGCACCGGCGAGGGCGACCCGTTCGAGTCGTACTTCTCCGGCAACACCATCCAGATCTGCCCGGTCGGCGCCCTCACCTCGGCCGCGTACCGCTTCCGCTCCCGCCCCTTCGACCTCGTCTCCTCCCCGAGCGTGTGCGAGCACTGTGCGGGCGGCTGCGCGACCCGCACCGATCACCGCCGCGGCAAGGTGCTGCGCCGGATGGCCGCGGAGGACCCCGAGGTCAACGAGGAGTGGATCTGCGACAAGGGCCGCTTCGCGTTCCGCTACGCGCAGCGCCCCGACCGGCTGACGACCCCGCTGGTCAGGAGCGCCTCGGGCGTCCTGGAGCCGGCGAGCTGGCCCGAGGCCCTGGAGGCCGCGGCCGCCGGGCTCGCCGCCGCGCGCGGCCGGGCGGGCGTCCTGACGGGCGGGCGGCTCACCGTCGAGGACGCCTACGCGTACGCCAAGTTCGCCCGGGTCGTCCTGGACACCAACGACATCGACTTCCGGGCCCGGGTGCACAGCGCGGAGGAGGCCGAGTTCCTCGCCGCCACCGTGGCCGGCACGGGGGCGGACCTCGGCGGCGGCGGCGTCACATATCGGGAGCTGGAGGCGGCCCCGGCGGTGCTGCTCGCCGGCATCGAGGCCGAGGAGGAGGCCCCCGGGGTCTTCCTGCGGCTGCGCAAGGCGTTCCGCAAGCGGGGGCAGCGCACCTTCGCCCTCGCCCCGTTCGCCACCCGCGGCCTGCAGAAGGCGGGCGGCACCCTGCTGGCCGCCGCCCCCGGCACCGAGCCGGAGTGGCTGGAGGCGCTGGCCTCGCGGACCGGCCTGGAGGCGGGCGGCGGGGCGGCCGCCGAGGCGCTGCGCACGCCCGGTGCGGTCCTGGTGGTCGGGGAGCGCCTCGCCGGGGTGCCCGGCGGGCTGACCGCCGCCGTACGGGCGGCCGCGGCGACCGGGGCCCGCCTGGTGTGGATCCCGCGCCGGGCCGGGGAGCGGGCCGCGGTCGAGGCGGGCGCGCTGCCGTCGCTGCTGCCCGGGGCGCGCCCGGCCACCGACCCGCGGGCCCGTGACGAGGTCGCGGCCGCCTGGGGGCTGCAGGAGCTGCCGCACCGCTACGGCCGCGACACCGGCCAGATCGTGGAGGCTGCGGCCGGCGGCGAGCTGAGGGCGCTGCTGGTCGCGGGCGTCGAGGTCAGGGACCTGCCGGATCCGCAGCGGGCGCGCGTGGCGCTGGAGGAGGCCTTCGTGGTCAGCCTGGAGCTGCGGCCCGGCGAGGTCACCGACCACGCCGACGTGGTGTTCCCGGTCGCGGCCGTCGCCGAGAAGGCGGGCACGTTCATCAACTGGGAGGGCCGGGTCCGGCCGTTCGAGGCGGCGCTCAAGCCCGACCAGATGACCCGCCCGCTCGCCCCGGCCGACGCCCGTGTGCTGCACATGCTGGCGGACGCCGCCGACCGCCCGCTGGGCCTGCCCGACGTGCACGCCGTACGCCGGGAGATCGACCGGCTCGGCCCGTGGGCCGGGGAGCGGGCCGCGGAACAGCCGGCGTCGACCGCGCCGCTGCCCCGCCCCGCTGCGGGCGAGGCGGTCCTCGCGGGCCACCGGCTGCTGCTGGACCAGGGCCTGCTCCAGGAGGGCGACGAGGCCCTGGCGGGCACCCGGCACGAGGCCGCGGCCCGGCTGTCGGCGGCCACGGCCGCGGAGACGGGCGTCAAGGACGGCGACGTCCTCGCCGTGACCGGCCCGGCGGGCAGCGTGGAACTCCCGCTGCGGATCACCGAGATGCCCGACCGGGTGGTCTGGCTCCCGCTGAACTCCACCGGTTCCGGCGTGCGCGCCGACACCGGCGCCCACCCGGGCACCCTCGTACGGATCGGCCCGGCGACGCGGGCCGGCGCAGGCGGCACCACTGCGGAGGTGGGCGCGTGAACGCGGTACAGCTCGCTGCCGAGGACCTGTCCCTGTTCGGCAGGGACCCCTGGTGGCTGGTCGTGGTCAAGGCGGTGTTCTGCTTCGCCTTCCTGATGGTGACCGTGCTGTTCTCCATCGTGTGGGAGCGCAAGGTCGTGGCCTGGATGCAGCTGCGCATCGGCCCGAACCGGCACGGCCCCTGGGGCATGCTGCAGTCGCTGGCCGACGGCGTGAAGCTGATGCTCAAGGAAGACATCATCGTCAAGCGCGCCGACAAGGTCGTCTACGTGCTCGCCCCGATCGTCGCGGCGATCCCGGCGTTCATGGCGATCGCGGTGATCCCCTTCGGGCCCCCCGGCGACGAGGTGTCGATCTTCGGGGTGCGCACCACGATGCAGCTGACCGACCTGCCCATCGCGATGTTGTACATCCTCGCGGTGGCCTCGGTCGGGATCTACGGGATCGTGCTCGCGGGCTGGTCGTCGGGCTCGACGTACCCGCTGCTGGGCGGCTTGCGCTCCTGCGCGCAGATGATCAGCTACGAGATCGCGATGGGTGCGGCGTTCGCCTCGGTCTTCCTCTACTCCGGGTCGATGTCGACCTCGGCGATCGTGGAGGCGCAGGCCGACCGCTGGTACATCGTGCTGCTGCCGGTGTCGTTCATCATCTACGTGATCACGATGGTCGGCGAGACGAACCGCGCCCCCTTCGACATGCCGGAGTCCGAGGGCGACCTCGTCGGCGGCTTCAACACCGAGTACTCGTCGATCAAGTTCGCGATGTTCATGCTGGCGGAGTACGTCAACATGGTCACCGTCTCGGCGGTGTCGGTGACGCTCTTCCTCGGCGGCTGGCGGGCCCCCGCGCCGATCTCGACGTACTGGGAGGGCGCCAACCACGGCTGGTGGCCGCTGCTCTGGTTCACCCTCAAGGTGCAGCTGCTGCTGTTCTTCTTCATCTGGCTGCGCGGCACGCTGCCCCGCGTCCGCTACGACCAGCTGATGAAGCTGGGCTGGAAGGTCCTGATCCCGGTCTCGGTGCTGTGGCTGATGCTGGTGGCCACCGTGCGGGCCCTGCGCAACGAGCGCTACGACTTCAGCGAGATCGTCCTGTACGTGGGCGGCGGCGTCGTGGCGGTCCTGCTGCTGTCCTTCGTCGCCGACTTCTTCCGCGAGCGGCGGGAGAAGACGGCCGCCGAGGAGGCCGGGGCGGCCGCCGCGGCCGAGCCCTTCGACCCGTTCGCGGGCGGGTTCCCCGTACCGCCCAAGCCCGGCCAGCGGCCGGAACCCGTACCGCGCAGGCGGCCCCGCGAGCAGCGGGAGCTGATGGTCAGTGGCGGCGCGAACACCGACAACGACCGAGAGGAGGGTTGAGACGTGTCTGACGAGAAGTGGCAGAACCCGGTGGCCGGCTTCGGCGTGACCTTCAAGGCCATGTTCAAGAAGCGCCTCACCGAGCAGTACCCGGAGCAGCAGAAGACCACCGCGCCGCGCTTCCACGGACGGCACCAGCTCAACCGGCACCCGGACGGTCTGGAGAAGTGCATCGGGTGCGAGCTGTGCGCCTGGGCCTGCCCCGCGGACGCCATCTACGTGGAGGGCGCGGACAACACGGAGGAGGAGCGCTACTCCCCGGGCGAGCGCTACGGCCGCGTCTACCAGATCAACTACGCCCGCTGCATCCTGTGCGGGCTGTGCATCGAGGCGTGCCCGACGCGGGCGCTGACGATGACGAACGAGTTCGAGCTGGCCGACGCGAGCCGCGAGTCGCTGATCTACACCAAGGAGCAGCTGCTCGCCGGGCTGACCGAGGGCATGGTCGAGGCCCCGCACGAGATGTACCCGGGCACGGACGAGCAGGACTACTACCGCGGTCTGGTGACGGGGGCGGCCCCGGGCACCGAGCGGCAGGCGGCGGTGTCCAAGGGCGAGTCCGCGCAGGAGAAGGACACGGCCGAGGGGGTGGGGGCGTGAGCGCGATCGCCGCGGGCGCGGCCACCCTCACCTCCACGGGCGAGGCGGTGCAGTTCTGGATCCTGGGCACGGTCGCCGTGATCGGCGCGCTGGCCACGATCCTGATGAAGAAGGCCGTACACAGCGCCCTCAGCCTCGCCGGGACGATGATCGTCCTGGCGGTGTTCTACCTCGCCAACGGGGCGTACTTCCTGGGCGTGGTCCAGGTGATCGTCTACACCGGCGCGATCATGATGCTCTTCCTCTTCGTGGTCATGCTCGTCGGCGTCACCGCAGCGGACTCGCTGAAGGAGACCATCAAGGGCCAGCGCTGGCTGGCCGTCCTGTGCGGGCTGGGCTTCGGCGTCCTGCTGATCGCCGGCATCGCCAACGCCTCGCTGAAGCACTTCAACGGGCTGGGGCGGGTCAACGGCGCCGGGCACGTGGAGGGCCTCGCGGAGCTGATCTTCACCAAGTACGTCTTCGCCTTCGAGATCACCGGCGCGCTGCTGATCACCGCCGCCGTCGGCGCGATGGTGCTGACCCACCGCGAGCGCACCGAGCGGGCCGCCACCCAGCGCGAGCTCGCCGAGCGGCGCGTACGCGAGGGGGTCCAGCTCCCGCCGCTGCCCGCGCCCGGCGTGTACGCCCGGCACAACGCGGTGGACGTCGCCGGCCTGCTGCCGGACGGCACCCCGTCCGAGCTGACCGTCAGCAAGACGCTGCGCGCCCGCGGCCAGATCCGCGACGTCTCGCCCGAGGCGCTGTCGGACCTGAAGGCCCTGGAGCGGCGGTCGGCGGAGCGCCTCGGCCGTGAGGAGGCCTCGAAGTGAACCCGGTCAACTACCTGTACCTGGCGGCCCTGCTGTTCACCATCGGCGCCGCGGGCGTGCTGATCCGGCGCAACGCCATCGTGCTGTTCATGTGCGTGGAGCTGATGCTCAACGCCTGCAACCTCGCGTTCGTGGCGTTCTCCCGGATGCACGGCAACCTCGACGGCCAGATCATCGCGTTCTTCACGATGGTCGTCGCCGCCGCGGAGGTCGTGGTGGGCCTCGCGATCATCGTGTCGCTGTTTCGTACCCGCCACTCGGCCTCGGTCGACGACGCCAGCCTGATGAAGCTGTAAGGGGCGTACACAGTGGAGAATCTGATTGCGCTGCTGGTGGCGGCGCCCCTGCTGGGAGCGGCGGTGCTGCTGTGCGGCGGCCGGCGCCTCGACGGGGCCGGCCACTGGATCGGCACCCTGCTCGCCGCCGTCTCCTTCGGCATCGGCGTCGCCCTGTTCGCGGACATGCTGGGGCGCAGCGCCGACGAGCGGACCCTGCACCAGTTCCTGTACCGCTGGATCCCGGTCGAGGGCTTCCAGGCGGACGTCGCCTTCCGGCTGGACCAGCTGTCGATGACGTTCGTCCTGCTGATCTCCGGGGTGGGCACGCTCATCCACGTGTACTCGATCGGGTACATGGAGCACGACGAGCGCCGCCGCCGCTTCTTCGGCTACCTGAACCTCTTCCTCGCGGCGATGCTGCTGCTGGTCCTCGCCGACAACTACCTGCTGCTGTACGTCGGCTGGGAGGGCGTGGGCCTGGCCTCGTACCTGCTCATCGGCTTCTGGCAGCACAAGCCCAGCGCGGCGACCGCCGCGAAGAAGGCCTTCCTGGTCAACCGGGTCGGCGACATGGGGCTCTCCATCGCGATCATGGTCATGTTCACCACCTTCGGGACCTTCGCGTTCGGGCCGGTGCTGGACTCGGCGGGCAAGGCGTCCGAGGGGACGCTGACCGCGATCGCCCTGATGCTGCTGCTCGCCGCCTGCGGCAAGTCGGCGCAGGTGCCGCTGCAGTCCTGGCTCGGCGACGCGATGGAGGGCCCGACCCCGGTCTCGGCCCTCATCCACGCCGCGACCATGGTCACCGCCGGCGTCTACCTGATCGTCCGCTCCGGGGCGATCTTCAACGGGGCGCCCGACGCACAGCTCGTCGTCACCGTCGTGGGCGCGGTCACGCTGCTCTTCGGTGCGATCGTCGGTTGCGCGAAGGACGACATCAAGAAGGCCCTCGCGGGGTCGACGATGTCGCAGATCGGCTACATGGTCCTCGCCGCCGGCCTCGGCCCCATCGGCTACGTCTTCGCGATCATGCACCTGGTGACGCACGGCTTCTTCAAGGCGGGCCTCTTCCTCGGCGCCGGCTCCGTGATGCACGGGATGAACGACGAGGTCGACATGCGCAAGTACGGCGGCCTGCGCCGGTACATGCCGATCACCTTCGTGACCTTCGGCCTCGGCTACCTGGCCATCATCGGCTTCCCGGGCCTGTCCGGCTTCTTCTCCAAGGACAAGATCATCGAGGCGGCCTTCGCCAAGGGCGGCACCGAGGGCTGGGTCCTCGGCGGCGCGGCCCTCCTCGGCGCGGCCATCACCGCCTTCTACATGACCCGGGTCATGCTGATGACCTTCTTCGGCGAGAAGCGCTGGCAGCCCGCCCCCGACGCCGACAAGGTGCCGAGCGCCGAGCCCGCCGCCGAGCACCACGCCGGGGAACTGCCGCACCCGCACGAGTCCCCGAAGTCCATGACGGTCCCGATGATCCTGCTGGCCTTCGGCTCGGTCTTCGCCGGCGCCTTCTTCGCCATCGGCGACCGGTTCCTGAAGTGGCTGGAGCCCGTCACCGGGTACGAGCACGGCAACCCTCCGGTCAGCGCCATGAGCGTCACCCTCGCGACGATGGTCTGCCTGGTCATCGGCGTCGCGATCGCCTGGGCCATGTACGGGCGCCGGCCGGTCCCGGTCACCGCGCCGCGGGGCAGCCTGCTCACCCGGGCCGCCCGTCGCGACCTGCTCCAGGACGACTTCAACCACATCGTGCTGGTGCGCGGCGGGGAGCACCTGACCCGCTCCCTGGTGTACGTCGACCACAGCCTGGTCGACGGGGTCGTCAACGGGACCGCCGCCTCGGTCGGCGGCCTGTCGGGCCGGCTGCGCAAGCTCCAGAACGGCTACGCCCGCAGCTACGCGGTCTCGATGTTCGGGGGCACGGCGATCCTCATCGCCGCGACCCTGCTGATGAGGGCGGTGTGAGTATGTCCTTTCCGTTGTTGACGGTGACGGCCGCGGTCCCCGCGGCCGGCGCGGTCCTCACGGCGGCCGTCCCGGCCGCCCGGCGGACCGCCGCCAAGTGGCTCGCGCTGCTCTTCTCGCTGGCCACGCTGGCGCTGGCCGTGCTCGTCGCGGTCCGCTTCGAGCCCGGCGGCGCGCGCTACCAGCTCACCGAGTCCCACAGCTGGATCGCCGACTTCGGCGTCCGCTACGAACTCGGCGTCGACGGCATCGGGGTGGCGCTGATCGGGCTGACCGCGCTGCTGATCCCCTTCATCCTCCTGGCCGGGTGGCACGACGCGGATCCGTTGGAGAACAAGAGTCAACGCTGGCGGCCGACCCAGGGCTTCTTCGCCCTGATCCTCATGGTCGAGGCGATGGTGGTCATCTCCTTCGAGGCCACCGACGTCTTCCTCTTCTACATCTTCTTCGAAGCCATGCTCATCCCGATGTACTTCCTCATCGGCGGCTTCGGGGACCGGGCAACTGCGGCCCGATATGGCGCTGACGCGCCGGGCGGCTCGGACGAGAACGCGGCCGCGCAGCGGTCGTACGCGGCGGTCAAGTTCCTCCTCTACAACCTGGTCGGCGGCCTGATCATGCTGGCCGCCGTCATCGGGCTGTACGTCGTCGCCGGGAACTTCTCGCTCCAGGAGATCACGGCCGCCCGCGCCGCCGGCACCCTGGACATGGCGACCAACACCGAACGGCTGCTGTTCCTCGGCTTCTTCTTCGCCTTCGCGGTGAAGGCCCCGCTGTGGCCGCTGCACACCTGGCTGCCGAACGCGATGGGCGAGGCCACCGCCCCGGTCGCCGTGCTGATCACCGCGGTCGTCGACAAGGTCGGCACCTTCGCGATGCTCCGCTTCTGCCTCGGGCTCTTCCCCGACGCCAGCAAGTGGGCCACCCCGGTGATCCTCGTCCTGGCCCTGGTCAGCATCGTCTACGGCGCGCTGCTCGCGGTCGGGCAGCGCGACATCAAGCGGCTGGTCGCGTACGCCTCGATCTCGCACTTCGGCTTCATCATCCTGGGCATCTTCGCGATGACCTCCCAGGGGCAGTCCGGGGCCACGCTCTACATGGTCAACCACGGCCTGTCGACGGCGGCGCTGATGCTCGTCGCCGGCTTCCTGATCTCGCGCCGCGGCTCCCGGCTCATCGCCGACTACGGCGGCGTGCAGAAGGTGGCCCCGGTGCTCGCCGGCACCTTCCTGATCGGCGGCCTCGCCACCCTCTCGCTGCCGGGCCTCGCGCCGTTCGTCAGCGAATTCCTGGTGTTGGTCGGCACGTTCTCCCGGTATCCGGCCATCGGTGTCATCGCCACGATCGGCATCGTCCTGGCCGCCCTCTACACGCTGGTGCTCTACCAGCGCACCATGACCGGCCCCGTGAAGGAGGAGGTCCGCACCATGCCGGACCTGCGCCTGCGCGAGCTGCTCGTGGTCGCCCCGCTGATCGCGCTGCTGATCGGACTGGGCGTGTACCCCAAGCCGCTGACCGACATCGTCAACCCGGCGGTGCAGCACACCCTGTCGGACGTGAACCAGAAGGACCCGAAGCCCGAGGTGGCTGTCGAGGCCAGGAACGGGGAGGCGGCGAAGTGAGCACCGCAACTGCTGCCCAGGGGGTGTGGGCGCTCGCCGCCCAGGCGCCGCCCGCCGAGCGGATCCCCGCCCCGCACATCGAGTACGCGCAGCTCGCGCCCACGCTCATCGTGGTGGGCGCGGCGGTCCTCGGGATCCTCGTCGAGGCCTTCGTCCCGCGCCGGTCCCGCTACTACGTGCAGGTGTTCCTCGCCGTCGCCGCGCTCGCCTCGGCGTTCGCGGCGGTCGTCGGGCTCGCCGCCGGCGGGTACGCGGGGGACAAGGCGCACATCGCGGCCATGGGCGCCGTCGCCGTCGACGGGCCCGCCCTGTTCCTGCAGGGCACCATCCTGCTGGCCTCGATCGTGGCCGTCTTCACCTTCGCCGAACGGCGCCTGGACCCCCGGGCGCACGGCAAGCGGGTGGACTCCTTCGCCGCCCAGGCGGCCTCCGTGCCGGGCAGCGAGAGCGAGCAGGCCGCCGTCAAGGCCGGGTTCACCACCACCGAGGTCTTCCCGCTCGCCCTGTTCGCGATCTCCGGCATGCTGGTCTTCCCGGCGGCCGCCGACCTGCTGACGCTGTTCGTGGCCCTGGAGGTCTTCTCCCTCCCGCTGTACCTGCTCTGCGCCCTCGCCCGCCGCCAGCGGCTGATGTCGCAGGAGGCCGCGGTGAAGTACTTCCTGCTGGGCGCCTTCTCGTCGGCGTTCCTGCTGTTCGGCATCGCCCTGATCTACGGCTACGCGGGCTCCGTCTCGTACGCGGCGATCGCCGACGTCGTCGACGGCACGGTGGCCAACATCGACCCGGCGCTCGCCGACACCATGGGCAACGACGCGCTGCTGCTGATCGGCGGGGCGCTGGTCCTGATGGGCCTGCTGTTCAAGGTCGGCGCGGTCCCGTTCCACATGTGGACCCCCGACGTCTACCAGGGCGCCCCGACCCCGGTCACGGGCTTCATGGCGGCGGCGACGAAGGTCGCGGCCTTCGGCGCGCTGCTGCGGCTGCTGTACGTGGTCCTGCCGGGGCTGCGGTGGGACTGGCGGCCGGTGATGTGGGCCGTGGCCATCGTGACGATGCTCGCCGGTGCTGTCATCGCGGTGACGCAGACCGACGTCAAGCGGCTGCTGGCCTACTCCTCGATCGCGCACGCCGGCTTCATCCTGGCCGGTGTGATCGCCACCTCGGCGCAGGGCGTCCAGTCCGTCCTGTTCTACCTCGCCGCCTACTCCTTCGTGACGATCGGCGCGTTCGCGGTGGTCACGCTGGTGCGCGACGCGGGCGGAGAGGCGACGCACCTGTCGAAGTGGGCCGGGCTCGGGCGGCGTTCGCCGCTGACCGCGGCCGTCTTCGCGGTGTTCCTGCTGGCCTTCGCGGGCATCCCGCTGACCTCCGGCTTCTCCGGCAAGTTCGCGGTGTTCAAGGCGGCGGCGGAAGGCGGTGCGGGAGCGCTGGTGGTGATCGGTGTGATCTCCTCGGCGATCGCCGCGTTCTTCTACATCCGGGTGATCGTCCTGATGTTCTTCAGCGAGCCGAAGGCGGACGGCCCGACGGTGGCCGTGCCGTCGCCGCTGACGATGACGACGATCGCGGTCGGCGTCGCCGTCACCCTGGTCCTGGGCCTGGCCCCGCAGTACTTCCTGGACCTGGCGGGCCAGGCGAGCACGTTCGTCCGGTAGCCGGCGCACCCTCTGAGGCCGAGGGCCCGTCCCCGAAGCGGGGGACGGGCCCTCGGCCGTACCGGTGTACGGCTACTCGGGCCGCCGGTGCTTCGGGGTGATCTCGGTGAGGTCGAGGTCGATGGGGAAGGGGACGTCAACCTTGAGGCGGCCGTGGAAAATACCTGCGGTCCCGTAGCTGCTGTTGGAAGGGTCCAGTTCGTAGACGTAGACCACAGCCCGCCCGTCGCTGTTCTCGACCCGCCAGAAGTGTGGGATTCCGGCGCCCGCATACTTGGCAGGCTTGAGAGTGCGATCTCGCGCGACCGAGTCCGGGGAAACCACCTCGATGGCCAGACGCACGGATGCCGCGGGGAAACGAGTCTGCTCCATGCCCTGGATCACGTCCTCGTCGACGACGATCACATCCGGCTCGGGGCGGTTGTAACGGTCGATGTCGATGGTGAACTCGCGGATGACCTCCAGCCCCCGCGGTACCAGAGACTGCAAGTGCCAGTTGAAGAAATCGATCGTGCGCGAATGGAACATCGTCTGCGGACTCACGAACGCCAGCATCCCGTCGATCAGCTCCGTGTGCGGAGGCAGGTTCGGAAGCCGGTCAAGATCGTCGGCGGTCCAGCCCCCGGCGGGCGGAACGGGCCAGTGGTAGGTCGGCTCGTTGTCCTCGGGGTCGACGCTCATCGGTAGTGCTCCCATGCCACGGAGTCTCGCGAGTCCGTCCAGCGTATCGCCGGGGATCGTCCCAGGACCGCCCGCACGTGTGAGCGGGCGACGGCGTGTTGACCATGTGCCGCCGTCACGGGCGAGTGGCATATGCGCGGACGTCGGCGTCCGGGTCCTCGGTGGCCGTGGTCAGGGCCGTGCGGGCGGACGGGTGGGTGCGGTGGGGGAGGAGGGACAGGACGGCGGCCTTGCGGACGTCCGCGTTCGGGTCGGACAGGGCCGCCGCCAGGGCCGGTACGGGCCCCTGCCGGGTCGGCGGCGCGCAGAGCCGTGGCCCCGCCCGCGCGGACCTGCCAGGCCGGGTCGGCCAGGGCGGCCGCCGCGGCCGCCGCGTACGGGGGCGGGCAGCCGGTGGTGGCCAGGGCGGCCAGCGCCGCGCCCCGCACCAGCGGGTCCGGGTCGGCCAGCAGCGGCGCGAGCGGCTCCGGGCGGGGCGCCCGGACCGCGGCCAGCCCCTTCGCCGCGGCCACCCGGACCTCGCGGGCGGTGTCCCCGGCGGCCCGGACCAGCTCCGCGACGGCGTCCACGGAGACCAGGGCGCGGACGGCGTGGATGCGGACCTCCGGGTCGGCGTCGCCCAGCAGGCCCGCGTACAGCCCGGCCCCGCCGAGCCGCAGCGCCCGCAGGGCCTCCAGGGCCGCGGCGCGCACCGCCGGGTCCGCCACGGCCAGCGCCGCGCGCAGGGCGGCCCCCAGCTCCGGATCCGGCTCCAGCACCTCCACCAGCTCCCGCAGCGAGGCGGCGGCCGCCGCCCGTACCGCCTGCCGGTGCCGGATCGGCCAGCCGGGCGGCGAGGACGGGGCCGGCCCCGGCCGGGGCGGTCTCGGTGAGGACGGCGACCGCGGCGGCCCGCACCGCCGGGTCGGGGTCGGCGAGGTAGGGCGCCAGCCCGTCGAGGGACGGGGCCTCCTCGGCGAGGGCGAGCAGCGCGAGCAGCCGTGGCGAGGCGGCCCCGTCGGCGGCCCCCGTGTCGGCCCCCGGGGCGTCGGCCGCGGCGGTGGCTTCCGCCGCTCCCGAGCCGGGGGCAGCGGCCGGGGCCGGGCTCCCGCCCGGGCGCGGGGGCGTCTCGCGGTGGCCCGCTGTGGCCACCGGGGGCGCCGCTCGCCGCGCAGCAGGTCCAGGGCCTGGCGGACGGTGTTGCGGCCGGCGCCGTAGTCGGCGGCGAGTGCGTCCTCCAGGGGGAGGGCCCCGCCGGGAAAGCCGCCCGCCAGGATCTGGTGGCGCAGCAGGTCGGCGAGCTGCCGCGCCTGGTCCGCGCGCGGTCGCCGCCGGCGCGCGGCGGCGACCGGTACGGCGTGCTCACGGGTGCGTTCGGCTGGCATGCGAGGGAACATACCGACGGCTCGCACCCGGTGGTGTTGCCGCAGTATTGCGCCACTGCGGGCCGACGGAGGGACCCGTGTGACCTGCGTTTTCGCCGGGCGGCGAAAAAGATCCGCCACCGCGGGGGTGGCTGTCGTCCCACGCAGTGGGCGGATCGCGTCCCACGGACCGGACTGGGGGTCCGGCGGGCGCGCGCGGCGCCCGCCGGAGGCGGTCAGCGGGGCGGGGGCGTCAGTGGGCCGGGGTGATGCGGCCCGTGACCTCGCCGAGGCCGACGCGGGTGCCGGCCGGACCGGGGGCCCAGGCGGTGAGGGTGACCGTGTCGCCGTCCTCGAGGAAGGTGCGCTTGCCGTCGGTCAGCTCGATGGCGTCGCGGCCGTTCCAGGTGAGCTCCAGCAGGGAGCCGCGCTGGGCCACCTCGGGGCCGCTGACGGTGCCGGAGCCGAAGACGTCGCCGGTGCGCAGCGAGGCGCCGTTGACGGTCATGTGGGCGAGCTGCTGGGCGGCGGTCCAGTACATCGTCGCGAACGGCGGCTGCGCGACCTCCTGCCCGTTGATGGAGACGGTGATGTGCAGGTCGAAGCCGCCGGGCCGCTCGGCGTCGGCGTCGTCGAGGTAGGGCAGCAGCGGGAAGTCGCGGGCCGGCGGGGCGGTGCGGGCGGCGTCCAGGGCCTCCAGCGGGGTCACCCAGGCGGAGACGGAGGTGGCGAAGGACTTGCCGAGGAACGGGCCGAGCGGGACGTACTCCCAGGCCTGGATGTCGCGCGCGGACCAGTCGTTGAGGAGGAACAGGCCGAAGACGTGGTCCTCGAAGTCGCCGAGGGCGACCGGGCTGCCCATCCGGGAGGGCGTGCCGACGACGAAGCCGACCTCGGCCTCGATGTCGAGCTTGACCGACGGGCCGAAGACCGGCGCGGCGTCGGCGGGGGTCTTGCGCTGTCCCGAGGGGCGCACGACGTCGGTGCCGGAGACGACGATGGTGCCGGAGCGGCCGTGGTAACCGATCGGCAGGTACTTCCAGTTGGGGGTGAGCGGCTCGCCGTCGGGGCGGAACATGCGGCCCACGTTGGTGGCGTGGTGCTCGCTGGCGTAGAAGTCGACGTAGTCGGCGACCTCGTACGGCAGGTGCAGGGTGACCGCGTCCAGCGGGAGGACGTGCGGTTCGACGGTCGCGCGGTGGCCGGGGTCGGTGACCCAGGCGGTCAGGGCGCGGCGCACGTCGCGCCAGGCGGTGCGGCCCGCGGCCAGCAGCGGGTTGAGCGAGGACTGCCCGAGCAGTTCGGCGTACGGGGAGCCGAGCGCGTGTGCGGCGGCCCCGGCGTCGAGCACGTGTCCGCCGATCCGCACGCCGATGCGGCGGCGGGCGTCGCCGTCGGTGGAGAAGACGCCGTACGGGAGGTTGTGCGGCCCGAACGGGTCGCCCTCGGGGACATCGAGGGGGCTCTGCTGGGGCATGGGGTACTGCCTCGCTTTCGATGCGGTCCGGGGGTGTCCCGGGGGCTGGTTGATACGTTACGTGGCTGGTGGGGCCTGCGGGAGGCGGGATTCGGGCGCTATTTGTAGGACTTGTCCACTGGGGTCCGTATCCTTGCGCCGTGACTTCCGCTCCGCTTTCGGCCCTCCCTTTCTCTTTGATCGCCACTGACCTGGACGGGACCCTGCTGCGCGCCGGAGACACGGTCTCCGCCCGCTCGTACGCGGCGCTCGCGACGGCGCGCGCCGCGGGCGCGCAGCACATCATCGTCACCGGGCGCCCCGTTCCACAGGTCCGCCATGTCCTCGACAGCCTTGGGTACACGGGGCTCGCGGTGTGCGGGCAGGGCGCGCAGGTGTATGACGCGGCGCGCGGGAGCCTGTTGCACTCCGTCGAGATGGACCGCGAGCTGGCGGAGGTCGCGCTCGGCAAGATCGAGGCGGAGATCGGCGAGGTCTACGCGGCGGTCGACCAGGAGGGGGTCGACGCCGCGGTGCTGATGGGGCCCGGCTACCGGATGCCGCACCCGCACCTGCCGACGGTGCGGGTGCGGGGGCGGGCCGACCTGTGGGCGGCGCCCATCAACAAGGTGCTGCTGCAGCACCCCGAGCTCGACGACGACGAGCTGACGCGGGTGGCGCGGGGGGTGGTCGGGCACCTGGTCAACGTGACGATGGCCGGGGAGCACACCGTGGAGCTCCAGCCGAGGGGTGTGAGCAAGGCGAGCGGGCTGGCGCGGGCCGCCGGGCTGCTGGGGGTGGAGCCGGCGCACACCATCGCCTTCGGAGACATGCCGAATGACGTCCCCATGTTTGCGTGGGCGGCGTACGGCGTGGCCATGGCCAATGCCCATCGGGAGCTGGTGGCGGTCGCCGACGAGGTGACGCTGTCCAACGAGCAGGACGGCATCGCGGTGGTGCTGGAGCGGCTGTTCGGCTGAGCCGTCTGCGCTCCGCTCCGGAGGGTGTGCCCCGTACGCCGGCGGGGTGGGATGCCGTCGGCGGGGCCGGAATGCCGGAGCCGGCGGGAGCGGAGCCGTGGCCCCTGGGGCTCCGCCACAGACCCTGCGCCTCACACGCCGGCGGGGCCGGAATGGGGCCGGTGGGCTCAGCCGGCAGTGCGGGGGAGGCGGCGTTGCCAGGTGCGGTGGAAGACGATTTCGTCGGCCTCGCGGCACACCAGTTCGTCCGAGGTCAGGAAGGCGCCCTCGTCGCAGGTGATTTCGGAGTGGGTCTCGATCCGGACGTCCCAGGCCGGCTCGGGGCGGTGCAGGCGGATCCGCCAGTCGGCGCGGGTCCGGGCCGACAGCGGGTCCGCCTCCTGGATCTCGTACACCTCGGTGGCCTCCTCGCCGTACTCCAGGCCGTCCGGGTGGAGCCGGGTCCCGCCGCGGCGCGGGTCCGCCTCCAGGCGCCACGTGCCGCGTGCCACGTCCCGTACGACCAGCCGCTCGGGGCGCGGCTCGTCCAGGGTGGCCGGGACGCTCACCCCGAGCGGCTCGGCCTGTTCGGGCGGCTCGAACGCGATGCCCGCATCCGCCCCCGGCGACGGCCCGCGCACCGGGAGGACCAGCGCGCTGCCCGCCGGGTCCAGGGTCCAGCCGGCCCCGGAGCCGGCCCGCGGCCAGAGCCACGGCCAGTAGGCGGAGGAGAGGGCGAGCCGGATGCGGTGGCCCGGGGCGAAGGCGTGCCCGGTGGCGCCCAGCTCGACGACCACGTCCTCGTACGCGCCCACCGGCCACGGCACCGCCTTGTCGCGGCCGAGGCGGGCCGAGAGGTTCAGCGCGCCCCGGGTGACCAGCGTGGAGGAGCCGTCCGGGGCCACGTCGCACAGGCGGGCCGCCACCTGCCCGTACGGGACGTCCATCCGCAGCCGGAGCACGGCAAGCGGCCGGCCCAGGACCTCCACGGGCGCGGCGCCCGCCACCGGGAACTCGAAGCAGGCGGACCGCGCGTCCTCCGCGCGCTGGTCCGGCGGCAGGTCGGCGGCGCCCCCGACCGGCACGCACCGGCCGGCGTCCACCCCGGTCTGCTGCGGCGAGGCCACGGCCACCGGCACGCCCTGGAGCCCGTACGTGACCGGGGTGACGGCCGGCGAGGGCCAGGCGGCCTCCCCGACCCAGCGCCCCGGCAGCGCCTCGTACGCGGGCGCCGGCGGGTGCGACGGCGCGATCCAGGACCGCAGCAGCGGCGTGTCCATCGCCCCGTTGGCCGCGCCCCGGAGCCAGTGGTCCCACCAGCGCAGCGTCTCCTGGAGGAAGCCGATCGCGGGGCCCGGCGCCGCGGCGCGGTCCGGGTAGTCGTGCGGCCAGGGCCCGAGCAGCCCGCGGACCCGGTCGGCGGGCAGATGGGTGACGAGCCGCAGCACCGTGTCCCGGTGCGGGTCGTGCAGGCCGCCGACGGCGAGGACGGCCGCGCCGATCGCCCCGTAGTCCTCGCAGACGCTGCCGTGGCGCCAGTGCTCGTCGCGGGTGCCGTGCGCCAGCCAGGCGTGGACGGCCGGTTCCACGGCCTCCAGCCGGGCCAGCCACTGCTCGCGCCAGCCGTCACCGGCGTACAGCGGGTCCGGCGGGCGGGCGGTGAGGGCCAGCAGGGCCGCCGACCGTGCGGCCACGGCCTCGGCCGGCACGCAGCCGCCCGCGCCGTGGCCGTCGTTGTCGAAGCGGTCGTCGGTGGAGCCGACCGTCACCACCGCCTTGAGGGCCTCGGGGGAGAACGCCGCGATCTGGAGGGCGGCGGTGCCTCCCCACCCGATCCCGAACATCCCCACGGACCCCGTGCACCACGGCTGCGCCGCCAGCCACTCCACCACCGCGACCCCGTCGGCGAGTTCCCGCGGGGCGTACCGGTCGCCGGGGCGGCCGCCGCTGCACCCGTGGCCGCGTACGTCCACCCGCACGGAGGCGTAGCCGTGGCCCGCGTACCAGGGGTGGCGCTGCGCGTCGCGCGGGGCGGTGGCGTCCGTCAGCCGGTGCGGCAGGTACTCCAGCAGGGCCGGGACGGGCGTGTCCGTCACGGGGCGCCAGATCCGCGCGTACAGCCGTACGCCGTCGGGCATCGGGATCCGGACGTCCTCGCGGGTGGTCCCGTACGGGAAGTCGGTACGGATGAGCATGCCCGCCTCCGGCTCGGACGCCACGGCCGGTCAGTGTCCCGGCAAACTGTGACAGAAAGGTATCTCCGGTTGTTTCGGGATGACACGAACATACCGGGCCGTGTCGGACCGCGCGCCGGCGGCGGCGTGACGGGTGCTCTCGGTGATCGAAAACAGACCGGATACGCTGGCTTGAGTGATGGCAGCGACACATCGACAATCCAGGTGATCGTCAGCGTGATCGTCAGCAGACAGGAGTACCCCTCGTGACCGTCGTCGGGCCGTTCGGACTGAGCGTGCGGGACCAGGCTCTTGAGACCGATGTCCAGGCCGGACTGGCCGCCGTCGAGGCGGGTCTGCTGGAGGCCACCAAGAGCGAAGTCCCCTTCATCACCGAGGCCGCACAGCACCTGGTCAAGGCCGGCGGCAAGCGGTTCCGGCCGCTGCTGGTCATGCTCGCGTCCCGCTTCGGCGACCCGTACGCGCCGGGCATCGTCCCCTCCGCGGTCGTCGTGGAGCTCACCCATCTGGCGACGCTCTACCACGACGACGTCATGGACGAGGCGGAGGTCCGCCGCGGAGTGGCCAGCGCCAACACCCGCTGGGGCAACTCGGTGGCCGTCCTGACGGGTGACTTCCTGTTCGCCCGCGCCTCGCACATCCTGGCGGACCTCGGCCCGGAGGCCGTCCGCGTCCAGGCCGAGGCCTTCGAGCGGCTCGTGACCGGCCAGATCCTGGAGACGGCCGGCCCGCGCGACGGCCGCGACCCGGTCGCGCACTACCTCGACGTCATCGCCGGCAAGACCGGCTCGCTGATCGCGGTCTCCGGCCGGTTCGGCGCGATGATGTCCGGCGCCGACGAGTCGGTCGTCGACATCCTCACCCAGTACGGCGAACGCCTCGGCACCGCCTTCCAGCTCGCCGACGACGTCCTCGACATCGCCTCCGACTCCCACGAGTCCGGCAAGACCCCGGGCACCGACCTGCGCGAGGGCATCCCCACGCTGCCCGTGCTGCGGCTGCGCGAGATGGCGGCCCAGGGCGGCGACCCGGACGACCTGGAGCTCGTACGCCTCCTGGACGGCGACCTCAGCGACGACGCCCGCCACGCCGAGGTGCTCTCCCGGCTGCGCGTGCACCCCGCGCTGGAGCGGGCCCGCCGCGACACCATCCGGTACGCGCAGGACGCCCGCGACATGCTCGCCCCGCTGCCCGACTGCTTCGCCAAGGCGGCGCTGGAGGAGCTGTGCGACGCGGTGGTGCACCGCGCCGGCTAGCCGCGCGAGGGCCACGGCGGCAGGTACTGCCACAGGGCTCCGCATCCCCTACGGGTAGGGGGTGCGGGGCCCTCGTCGTGTCATCCCTTGGGCGTACGCGCAGTTGATTCCGCGGAGTGACGCCCCGACCCCCTCCGTTTTGGTCAGATGGAGACACATCCCCACCAGATCGGGTGAGAGTGGCGGCGCGGGGTGGACACGTACAGGCATGAAGGAAGGCCGCCGCCGTACACAAAGAGGTAGGGCAGACATGGCAACGAACGCAAAGACCCGCAAGGCCGCCCGGTACGCCGTACCGGTGGCGGTGGCGGGCGTGGCCGCGGCGACGGTCGCGATGGTCCCGGCCTTCGCCAACGCCGGCAGCCCGGACCTGCCGAAGGTGACGGCCCAGCAGCTGATCGAGAAGATCGCCGCCTCGGACGTGCAGCAGCTGTCCGGCAGCGCCAAGATCAGCACGGACCTGGGGCTGCCGGGCTTCGCGAGCGGCCTGCTCGGCGGCGCCGGGGGCGGCGGCGTCTCCGGAGGCTCGGCCGACCCGCAGGACAAGATCGCCCAGCTGGCGAGCGGCACCCACACCGTGCGCGTCGCGGCCGACGGTCCGGACCGCCAGAAGCTGACGTTCGTCGACGGCAAGGACGAGTACAGCATCGTCCACAACGGCGCGGATGTCTGGGGCTACGACAGCAAGGCCAACGAGGTCTGGCACGAGAAGGACCCCGAGGCGGCCAAGTCCGCCGGCCAGGACCACAAGAAGACCGCCGACCGGCTCGCGGCCTCGCCGCAGCAGATCGCCCAGGAGGTCATCCAGTCCGCCGGGCCGACCACCGACATCAGCGTCGGCGACACCGCCCAGGTGGCCGGCCGGGACGCCTACCAGCTGGTGCTCAAGCCCAAGCACGGCGGCTCCACCGTCGGCTCGGTCAAGATCGCGGTGGACGCGAAGAACGGCGTGCCGCTGCGCGTGCAGCTGCTCGCGGCCGAGGGCGGCAAGCCCGTCCTCGACGCCGGCTTCACCAAGGTGGACTTCGCCAAGCCCGCCGCCGACACCTTCGCCTTCACCCCGCCCAAGGGCGCCAAGGTGACCGAGGGCAAGGCGGACGAGGCCAAGGGCGGCGCGGACAAGGGCGGCCCCGGCCACCACGGCAAGGAGTTCAAGGGCCTGGACGCCTTCCCGGGCCTCGGGGCCATCACCGGCGGCGCGGGCGGCCCCGGCGGAGCCGGCGGCGAGCACGGCGGCGCGAAGGTCCTCGGCGAGGGCTGGTCGGCCATCGCCCGCATCGACACCGGCGCGGGCCGCAGCCTGAAGGACATCGAGAACGACAAGAACGCCCCCAAGGAGGCCAAGCAGTTCCTGAACTCCCTCGGGGACAAGGTCAAGGGATCCTTCGGTGAAGGCCGGCTCTTCAAGACCCGCCTGGTCAACGCGCTGATCACGGACGACGGCAAGGTCTACGTCGGCGCCGTCACCAAGGACGCGCTGGTGCAGGCGGCCAACGCGAACAAGTAGCCGCCGCACGGCCGTCGGACGGCCGTCGGACGACCACCGGAGAGCCGCCGCGACCGGCAACGGGTGGGCGGGGACTGTGTCCCTGCCCACCCTTCGGCCGTTACCGCCCTGTGTACAGCGGCCCCGCTGTACCGTGACAGGCATGTCGAGACACGTCACCATCCGCCTGGACGAGGAGTTCCACGACCGCCTCAAGGCGCGCGCGGCGGCACTGGGCACGACGGTCACCGCGCTGATCACCGAGGTCACGGAACGCGAGCTCGACGAGGACCGGGAGAACTTCCTGTCCGGCATAGAGGAGTTCGCCGACCACTGGGGCTACTTCCAGGAGCGGTTCGGCAATTGAAGATCACCATGGAGTGGGCCTGGACCGCTCTGGCCCACCATCTCCCGTCCGATCCCGCCGTGTGGGATCCCTCCGGGGTGGCCGCTGCGGTCGCCCGGCACCAGAACGACCTGGTCATGGTCCCCGAACAGCCCGCCCCCGACACCGCGTGGCGGGCCGCTGCGTTCCTGCACACCCTCGCCGTGTGCCCGGCGCTGGAATCGCCGATGAACGAGTTCTACGCGGCCGCCGCCACCCGCTCGTACCTGCGGGTGGCGGGAGCCGAGCAGCTGCCCTCGCCCGAACAGCTCGGCGATCTGGTCGAGGCGGCGAAGCTCGGCCGCGCCGACGTGTCCGCCGTGGCCGAGGAGCTGCGCGCCCTGATCCGGGAGCCGCAGGACGCCTCGGCCGCGCCGAGGGCGGCCGGCCCCGACGGCGCCTAGCGCTGCGACCGGAAGGTCCGGCCACAGCACCGGCACCGCCGGGGCCGGGTGGGCCGCTGCTCAGAAGGTGATCTTCCAGCTGTTGATGTAGCCGGTGTCCTGCGCCGCCACGTCCTTGACCTGGAGCTTCCAGACGCCGTTGGCCACCTCACCGGAGGCGTTGACCGTGTACGAGGCCACGACGTTGTCCGCGGAGTCCGAGCTGGAGGAGTTCTTCAGCCGGTACGCCGTGCCGTCCGGGGCGATCAGATCGATCACCAGGTCACCGCGGTAGGTGTGGACGATGTTCACGTCCACCTTGGTGGTGGCCGGGGCGTTGCCCGCGACGCCGGAGACCGTGACCGGCGAGGTCACCGCGGCCCCGGGGGAGTCCGGTATGTTCACGTCCGCCGTGTTCTCGAACGACGGGCCGGGCGGGACCGGCGTGGCCGCACCCAGGTTCCAGACCGCGTAGGCGATCGCGTCCGCGTTGCGGTCCAGGGCGGTGTCGTTGATGTTCGCCGTGGTGTCGCAGGACGAGTGGTAGCAGCGGTCGAAGGCCTGGCCGGCGGTGCCGCCCCACTTCTGCGCCTGCGCCGCCGTCTTGGTGTAGTCGGCGCCGGAGAACAGCCCGCCGACCGGGATGCCCGCGTTCTTGAACGGGGCGTGGTCGGAGCGGCCGTCGCCCTCGGTCTCGATCTCGGTGGGGATGTTCAGGCCCGCGAAGTACGTCTTGAAGGTCTGCTCGATGGTCGGGTCGTCGTCGTAGACGAAGTAGCCCGGGTTCGGCGAGCCGATCATGTCGAAGTTCAGGTAGCCGGAGATCTTCGCCTTCTCCGTGGCCGAGAGGCTGTTGACGTAGTACTTGGAGCCGACCAGGCCCAGCTCCTCCGCGCCCCACCAGCCGAACCGCAGGTGCTTGGTCGGCTGGAGCTGTGCGCGCGAGACGGCCAGCGCCGTCTCCAGCACGGCGGCCGAGCCCGAGCCGTTGTCGTTGATGCCGGGGCCGGCCGTGACCGAGTCCAGGTGCGAGCCGGTCATCAGCACCGAGTTCGGGTCGCCGCCGGGCCAGTCGGCGATCAGGTTGTAGCCGGTGGCGCCGCTGCTGGTGAAGGTCTGCAGCGTGGTGGTGAACCCCGCCGCGTCCAGCTTGGCCTTCACGTAGTCGATCGAGGCCTTGTAGCCGGTCTTGCCGTGGGCGCGGTTGCCGCCGTTGTTGGTGGCGATGCTCTGGAACTGGCTCAGGTGCGCCTTGACGTTGGCCAGCGGGATGTCGGGCGGTGTCGGGGCCGCGGCCGCCGTGGGGGAGGCCAGCGCGGCGGGGGCGGCGGGGGCGAACAGGCCGGCGACCGCGAGCGCGGTCACGGCGGCGAGGCGCCGGGAGACGGACAGGCTCATGTGGGGGCTCCGGAAATTCCGTTGGGGATTGAACGGAACGTGCGGTGGCGCGGGTGAGCAGTCGTGCGTCAGTGCGAGCCCTGATGTTCAGTGAGGGTGTGACGGTCCGTCAAGACCGGGTTTCGGTCAGAGTCGTTCGGAAAACGGACGATCCCCGTCACGGGAGTTCCGCGACGGGGATCGAGGGGGTAGTGGGGCGCCGCGGCGCGCGGCGCCCTGGAGTCCTACGCGCGTTCCGGGGCCGGGGCGGCAGGGGCTGCCGGGGTCTCCGCGGCCGTCGGGGCGCCCGTGGCGGCGGGGGCGGCGGGGGCGGCCTCCGCGGCGGAGGCGGCCTCCATCGCCTCCAGGCGGGCCCGGTTCTTCCGCGCCGTGTGCAGGGCGTCCCAGGTCAGCAGGGTCAGGGCGGCCCAGACGAGAGAGAAGCCGGCCCACCGCTCGGGCGGCATGGCCTCGTGGAAGTAGACGACGCCGAGCGCGAACTGGAACACCGGGGCCAGGTACTGCAGCAGCCCCAGCGTGGACAGCGGCACCCGGATCGCGGCCGCACCGAAGAAGACCAGCGGCACGGCGGTGATCAGCCCCGTCGAGGCGAGCAGTGCGGAGTGCCCGAAGCTGCCGGTGGCGAAGCTGGAGCGGCCCTGCGAGCCCAGCCACAGCAGGTAGCCGAGGGCGGGCAGGAAGAGCAGGGCCGTCTCGGCGGCCAGCGACTCCACGCCGCCCATGTTCAGCTTCTTCTTGATCAGCCCGTACGTCGCGAAGGAGAAGGCCAGCACCAGGGAGATCCACGGCGGCCGCCCGTAGCCGATGGCGAGCACCAGCACCGCGAGGAAGCCGATGCCGACCGCCGCCCACTGGGCGCGGCGCAGCCGCTCGCCGAGGAGCAGCACACCGATGGCGATGGTGACCAGCGGGTTGATGAAGTAGCCGAGACTGGACTCGACGACCGCGCCGTGGTTGACGGCCCAGATGTACAGGCCCCAGTTCACGGAGATCACCGTGGCGGCCAGCGCGGTCAGGCCCAGCTTGCGCGGCTGGCGCAGCAGCTCGCGTATCCAGCCCCAGCGGCGCATGGCCAGCAGCAGCACGCCGACGACGGCCAGGGACCACACCATGCGGTGGGCGAGGATCTCGACGGCCCCGGCGGGCTTCAGGAGCGGCCAGAAGAGGGGGACCAGGCCCCACATCCCGTATGCGCCGAATCCGTAGAGCAGACCCGTGCGCTGCTCGCTGTCCGCCTTCACTCCGGCCTCCCGTCGCAATTCAGCCAACCTCACCTGAGAACCTAGCGCTGTTCGGCTCCGATGTCATGGCCATAAGCAGGAGATACTCATGACACGGGTGGGGTCTTGCGTGGCGCCGACCGGGCGGACTCGCATGTTCCGCCCGGCCGGTTCCGTACGGTGCCGGCACCGGCACCGGCACCGGTGCTGGCGCCTCAGGCCAGGGCCGAGGCGATCGCGTCCGCGACCGGGGTGGTCGGGCGGCCGATGAGCCGGGACAGGTCGCCGCCGGTGTGGGCGAGGCGGCCGCGCGAGATCGCCGCGTCCACGTCGACCAGCAGGGCCGCGAAGCCCTCGGGGACGCCCGCGCCGGTCAGGATCGACAGGTGCGCGTCGGCCGGGACCTCGGTGTACGAGACCTCCTTGCCGGACTGGGCCGCGACCTCGGCCGCGTACTCCGCGAGGCTCCAGGCGGTGTCGCCGGAGAGCTCGTAGACCCGGTTCAGGTGGCCCTCGCCGGTCAGCACCTCCGCCGCCGCGGCCGCGTAGTCCGCCCGCGCGGCGGAGGCGACCCGCCCCTCGCCGGCGTTGCCGACGACCGCGCCGTGCTCCAGGACGGTGGCCAGGTGGTGGGTGTAGTTCTCGTGGTACCAGCCGTTGCGCAGGAAGGTGTGGGGCAGGCCGGAGTCGAGGATGGCCTGCTCGGTGACCTTGTGCTCGGCGGCCAGGTCGAAGTCGGCTTCGGGGCCGCCGAGGATGCCGGTGTACGCGAGCTGGGCGACGCCCGCGGCCTTCGCGGCCTCGACCACGGCGGTGTGCTGCGGCACGCGGCGGCCGACCTCGTTGCCGGAGATCAGCAGGACGCGGTCGCCCGCGCGGAAGGCTGCGGCCAGGGTCTCGGGGGCGTCGTAGTCGGCGATGCGCACCTCGACCCCGCGCTCGGCCAGGTCGGCGGCCTTGGCCTTGTCTCGGACGACGACGGCGACGGACTCGGCGGGCACCTTGCCGAGCAGCTCCTCGACGACGAGGCGGCCGAGGGCTCCGGTGGCTCCGGTGACGACGATGCTCATGGGTGTGCGCTCCCTGCTTGCGGTTCGTTGTGGTTCGTTGCTGTCCACGGGTGTTTCGCGGTGTGACACCACCCTAGAGAGTGCGCTAACTATTCGTAAGTACCAACTTTGAAGTAAGGTACTGGTATGGGAGTAAGCAACCAGGCCAGTCCGCCCAACCGCGTCGCCCCGCCTCCGCCGATCTCCGTGAAGGCGCCGATGTGCCCCTCTCGCGGGGTGCTGGAGCACGTCACCAGCCGCTGGGGCGTGCTCGTGCTGGCCGCCCTCAACGAGCGCTCGTACCGCTTCAGCGAGCTGCGCCGGGAGGTCGGCGGCGTCAGCGAGAAGATGCTGGCGCAGACCCTGCAGACCCTGGAGCGCGACGGGTTCCTGCTGCGCGACGCCAAGCCGGTGATCCCGCCGCGCGTGGACTACTCGCTGACCGCGCTCGGCCGCGAGGCCGCCGAGCAGGTGTGGGCCCTGGCCCGCTGGACCGAGCGGCGCACCGCCGACGTGCAGGCGGCGCGCGCCGCGTACGACGAAGCCCGGGGCTCCTGAGCAGGAACCCCGGGCTCGCGGGCTGCGGGCGGTCGGTCTACGGGCGGTCTAGCCGACGACCGTCCAGGTGTCGTTGCCGGTCAGCAGGGTGGCCAGGTCGCCCTTGCCCTTGGCGTCGACGGCCGTCTCCAGCTGCTCCGCCATGAGCGTGTCGTACACCGGCCGCTCCACGCTGCGGAACACCCCGATCGGCGTCCGGTCCAGGGTGTCGGGGTCGGCCAGCCGGGACAGGGCGAACGCCGTGGTGGGGCTGGCGGCGTGCGCGTCGTGCACCAGGACCCGCGAGGCGTTCTCCGCGGTGACGTCGACGACCTCCAGGTCACCGGTCTGCGGATTGCGCACGACGCCCTTGTGGCCGTCGGCGCCGAAGCGGATCGGCTGCCCGTGCTCCAGGCGGATCACCGCCTCCTGGGCCTGGTCCTTGTCCTTCAGGACCTCGAAGGCGCCGTCGTTGAAGATGTTGCAGTTCTGGTAGATCTCCACCAGCGCCGTGCCCGGGTGGTCCGCGGCCGCCCGCAGCACCTCGGTCAGGTGCTTGCGGTCGGAGTCGACCGTGCGGGCCACGAAGGACGCCTCGGCGCCCAGGGCCAGCGACACCGGGTTGAACGGGGCGTCCAGCGAGCCCATCGGCGTCGACTTGGTGATCTTGCCGAGTTCTGAGGTCGGCGAGTACTGGCCCTTGGTCAGCCCGTAGATCCGGTTGTTGAACAGCAGGATCTTCAGGTTGACGTTCCGCCGCAGCGCGTGGATCAGGTGGTTGCCGCCGATGGACAGGGCGTCGCCGTCACCGGTGACCACCCATACCGACAGGTCGCGCCGCGAGGTGGCCAGCCCGGTCGCGATCGCCGGGGCGCGGCCGTGGATCGAGTGCATCCCGTACGTGTTCATGTAGTACGGGAAGCGGGAGGAGCAGCCGATGCCGGAGACGAAGACGATGTTCTCCCGGGCCAGCCCCAGCTCGGGCATGAAGCCCTGCACCGCTGCCAGCACCGCATAGTCGCCGCAGCCCGGACACCAGCGGACCTCCTGGTCCGACTTGTAGTCCTTCATGGACTGCTTGGCCTCTGCCTTGGGGACCAGGGAGAGCGGGCTCGGCCGGGTCGGGGCGTCGGTCACCTCAGTCATGCTGCACGGCCTCCTCGAGAGCCTTCGCGAGCTGCTCCGCCTTGAACGGCATTCCGTTGACCTGGTTGTACGACCTGGCGTCCACCAGGTACTTCGCCCGGATCAGGCCGGCGAGCTGCCCGAGGTTCATCTCCGGAACCACTACCTTGTCGTAACGCCTGAGAACCTCGCCGAGATTCCTCGGGAAGGGGTTCAGGTGGCGCAGGTGGGCCTGGGCGATCGGCACGCCGGCGACCCGCAGCCGGCGCACGGCGGCCGTGATCGGGCCGTACGTGGAGCCCCAGCCGATGACCAGGGTTCGTGCCTGGTCCGGGTCGTCGACCTCCACGTCCGGGACCTCGATCCCGTCGACCTTGGCCTGCCGGGTGCGGACCATGAGGTCGTGGTTGGCCGGGGCGTAGCTGATGTTGCCCGTGCCGTCCTGCTTCTCGATGCCGCCGATCCGGTGCTCCAGGCCGGGCGTGCCCGGGACCGCCCAGGGCCGGGCCAGGGTCTGCGGGTCCCGCTTGTACGGCCAGAAGACCTCGGTGCCGTCGGCGAGCTCGTGGTTGGGCGCGGTGGCGAAGCGGACCGTCAGGTCGGGCAGGTCCGACACGTCCGGGATCCGCCAGGGCTCGGAGCCGTTGGCGAGGTAGCCGTCGGAGAGCAGGAAGACCGGGGTCCGGTACGTCAGCGCGATCCGGGCGGCGTCCAGGGCCGCGTCGAAGCAGTCCGCCGGGGTGCGCGGGGCGACGATCGGCACAGGGGCCTCGCCGTTGCGCCCGTACATGGCCTGGAGCAGGTCCGCCTGCTCGGTCTTGGTCGGCAGGCCGGTGGAAGGGCCGCCGCGCTGGATGTCCACGATCAGCAGCGGCAGCTCCAGTGAGACCGCGAGTCCGATGGTCTCGGACTTCAGCGCCACACCGGGCCCGGAGGTCGTGGTCACGCCGAGCGCGCCGCCGAAGGCCGCGCCGAGCGCGGCGCCGATGCCGGCGATCTCGTCCTCGGCCTGGAAGGTCCGCACGCCGAAGTTCTTGTGCTTGCTCAGCTCGTGCAGGATGTCCGAGGCCGGCGTGATCGGGTACGAGCCCAGGTAGAGGGGCAGGTCGGCCTGGCGGCTCGCCGCGATCAGCCCGTAGGACAGGGCCAGGTTCCCGGAGATGTTGCGGTAGGTGCCGGTCGGGAAGGCCCGCGTGGCGGGGGCGACCTCGTAGGAGACGGCGAAGTCCTCGGTCGTCTCGCCGAAGTTCCAGCCGGCCCGGAAGGCGGCGACGTTCGCCTCGGCGATCTCGGGCTTCTTGGCGAACTTCTGCCGCAGGAACGTCTCGGTTCCCTCGGTCGGCCGGTGGTACATCCAGCTCAGCAGGCCCAGCGCGAACATGTTCTTGCTGCGCTCGGCCTCCTTGCGGGAGAGTCCGAAGTCCTTCAGCGCCTCGACGGTGAGGGTCGTCAGGGGCACCGGGTGGATGTTGTAGGCGCCCAGCGAGCCGTCTTCCAGCGGCGAGGTCTCGTAGCCGACCTTCGCCATCGGGCGTTTGGTGAATTCATCGGTATTGATGATGATCTCGGCGCCGCGCGGGACGTCCCCGATGTTCGCCTTCAATGCGGCGGGATTCATCGCCACCAGGACGTTCGGGGCGTCGCCGGGCGTCAGGATGTCGTGATCGGCGAAATGCAGCTGGAACGAGGAGACGCCCGGCAGGGTGCCGGCGGGCGCCCGGATCTCGGCCGGGAAGTTCGGCAGGGTGGAGAGGTCGTTCCCGAAGGACGCCGTCTCCGAGGTGAACCGGTCCCCCGTGAGCTGCATGCCGTCGCCCGAGTCACCCGCGAAGCGGATGATCACCCGGTCGAGGCGGCGTACTTCCTTGGCGCCCGGGGGTGTGGCCGGGGCCGACCGCTGCTCGCCGACGACGGCTCCCTCGGCGGTTTCCTCGGCCCCATCGGCCCCATCGGCCCCGTCGGCCTGCTCGGCTGGACTGCTGACCTGGCTGGTCACTGAACTGGACCTCCTTCGAGGCGTGGCGTTCGCGCTCCCAAGGTCAACCCTACGTCGGCAGGAGTGGTCCGCTCGGGGGCGCTCATATTCTGGACCGCTTTCTCGGGCGGTCGATCGACAGAATTTCGGGAGAATCCGCGGTGAGAGCGGGGTTCCGAAGTTTTTCTTGCCGTGCAGGAAATAGTGCGAGCCCGGTGCGGCCGGGAGCGGTAACGCCATACCTGACAGAGTGTCAGTTGACCAAGGATTCGAACAAGTCCTCGATCACGAGCGCAGGTAGGTCAGGACGGCCAGGACCCGGCGGTGGTCCCCCTCGCTGGGGGAGAGGCCCAGTTTCATGAAGATGTTGCTGACGTGCTTCTCCACCGCCCCGTCGCTGACCACGAGCTGCTTGGCCACCGCCGAGTTCGTGCGGCCCTCGGCCATCAGGCCCAGCACCTCGCGCTCGCGCGGGGTCAGCCCCGCCAGGACGTCCTGCTTGCGGCTGCGGCCGAGCAGTTGGGCGACCACCTCGGGGTCAAGGGCCGTGCCGCCGCGGGCCACGCGGACGACGGCGTCCAGGAACTCGCGGACGTCTGCCACGCGGTCCTTGAGGAGATACCCCACCCCGGTACTGGAACCGGCCAGCAGTTCGGTGGCGTACTGCTCCTCCACGTACTGCGACAGCACGAGCACCCCGATCCCGGGGTGCTCGCGGCGCAGCCGTACGGCGGCGCGGACGCCCTCGTCGGTGTGGGTCGGGGGCATCCGGACGTCGGCCACGACCACGTCCGGCAGCGCGTCCTCGGCCGCGAGGTCCGCCACCGTCTTGACCAGGGCCTCCGCGTCGCCGACGCCGGCGACGACGTCGTGGCCCCGGTCGGTGAGCAGCCGGGTCAGGCCCTCCCGCAGCAGCACCGAGTCCTCGGCGATGACCACCCGCACCCTGTCGTCCACGATTCCCTGCCCCCGCATGCCGTTCCGGAACACCTGTCCCGCCCAAGCATCCCAGGCCGCGGGCCGATCCGGGCAGGCATTCGAGCCTTGCCCCCACCTTCGTAGCCGATGTCCGGCAAACCAGCCGCGCCGCCACCGTCGAAGCCGTGGGCCGGCAAATCCGGCTCTCGCCCCCTTCGAAGCCGGGGCCGGCAAGTCCAGCCCTCGCCCCCTTCGAAGCGGGGCCGCCTCACCGTGCCCCCTTTCGAAGCGGGGGTGGGCAAATTCAGCCTCGCCGGCGATTGAGGCGCGGGGTCTGGGGCGGAGCCCCAGAGAACCCGGCTTCGCCGGGCACCGGGCTCTGCCCGGACCCTCCCCCAGACTTCGTCCGGGGGGACCCCCACTCAAACGCCGGCGAGGCTGAAAATGTCGGGCCCCCGTCCCAGGCGCAGGCGGCGCCGGCGGGGGGTCAGCGGGTGCGCCAGGGGAGTTCGGCGGTGGCGGTGGTGCCGGTGCCGGGGGGTGAGTCGAGGACCAGGACACCGTCCACCGCGTCCAGCCGTTCCGTGAGGCCGGCGAGGCCCGTGCCCCCGGCCGGCGAGGCCCCGCCCCGCCCGTCGTCCGCGACCCGGATCAGCAGCCTCCCGCCCGAGCGCCATACGTCCACGCTGGCGGTCCGGGCGCGGGAGTGCTTGCTGATGTTCTGCAGGAGTTCGGAGACGGTGAAGTACGCGATGCCCTCGATCGCGGCGGCGGGGCGTTCGGGGAGGTCGACGTGGACCTTGACCGGGACGGTGCAGCGGGAGGCGACGGAGGACAGGGCGGCGTCGAGGCCGCGGTCGGTGAGGACGGCGGGGTGGATGCCGCGGGCCAGGTCGCGGAGCTCCTGGAGGGCGAGCTTCACCTCGCCGTGGGCCTCGTCGACCATCGCGGCCGCCGCGTCCGGGTCCTCCGGCAGCTTCTCCTTGGCCAGGCCCAGCCCCATGGCGAGGGCGGCGAGCCGCGCCTGCGCCCCGTCGTGCAGGTCCCGCTCGATGCGCCGCAGGTCGGCGGCCGCGGTGTCCACGACCACGCCCCGGTCCGACTCCAGCTCGGTCACGCGGTGCGCGAGGCGCGACGGGCCCAGCAGCCCGGCGACCAGGACCCGGTCGACGGTGGTCAGCGCCCGCACCACCCACGGCGTGGCCAGCGTCAGCGCCAGCCCGGCCAGGAAGGACCCCGCGATCCGGGCCGGCGAGTCCAGGTAGTACGTGTAGTCCCCGTTGGCGAACAGCTGCAGCCCCGGCTGGTCGGTGTACGTGGGGAAGATCCAGAACCACAGGGGGTAGAGGAGGAGCGACCAGCCGCAGGACCACAGAACCAGCGCCAGGCAGAAGGCGAACACGGCCCACGGCAGGTGGAGCACCGCGTACAGCGTGTGCCGCCAGGCGCTCCCGCTCTTGAGTACGGCCCCCATCGCGGCGAGCGCGCCGCCCTTGCGCGCCCGGACCGGCCCGGGATCCGCCACGTCGAGCCGGAGCAGGGCGCGCGCCCGGGCCCGCTCCACGTGCCCGAAGCCGCGGCACATCAGCAGCACGCCGGCGAGCACCGGAATCCCGAGGAAGGTGAGCAGCAGCCCGGCGCCCACGCTGACCCCGGTGATCGCGAGGGAGAAGTACACCAGGCTCAGCGGCAGCCCGAGCAGCACGTACCCGAACTCCCGCCAGGTCCGGGCCGCGACCGGGGCCCGCAGCATCCCGCCGATCGCCGTGCCCGTCCTCGCGTCCGCTGCTGCGCTGCCCATGCCGACCCGTCCTTCCCTCGTCATGCTCACGCCCTCCACCCTGCCGACCGCGCCCGCGCCCGGCCATGCGGCGGGTCGGCGTTCCGGGCGGGGGGATAACCCCACCCCGCCCCGCCCCCGGAGGCCCCGCTCAGCCGCGCGCGCGCCACGGCAGCTCGGCCGTCACGACCGTGCCCCGCCCCTGCGGCGAATCCACCACGAAGACCCCGTCCACGGCGCCCAGCCGCTCGGTGAGGCCGGCGAGCCCCGTGCCCCCGGCCGGCGAGGCCCCGCCGCGCCCGTCGTCCGCGACCCGCAGCAGCAGCCTCCCGCCCGAGCGCCATACGTCCACGCTGGCGGTCCGGGCGCGGGAGTGCTTGCTGATGTTCTGCAGGAGTTCGGAGACGGTGAAGTACGCGATGCCCTCGATCGCGGCGGCGGGGCGTTCGGGGAGGTCGACGTGGACCTTGACCGGGACGGTGCAGCGGGAGGCGACGGAGGACAGGGCGGCGTCGAGGCCGCGGTCGGTGAGGACGGCGGGGTGGATGCCGCGGGCCAGGTCGCGGAGCTCCTGGAGGGCGAGCTTCACCTCGCCGTGCGCTTCGTCGACCATCGTGGCCGCCGCGTCGGGGTCCTCCAGCAGCTTCTCCTTCGCCAGGCCCAGCCCCATCGCCAGTGCCACCAGCCGCGCCTGCGCCCCGTCGTGCAGGTCCCGCTCGATGCGCCGCAGGTCGGCGGCCGCGGTGTCCACGACCACGCCCCGGTCCGACTCCAGCTCGGCGATCCGCCGCTCCAGCTCGTCCGAGGGCGACAGCAGCCCGCGTACCAGCAGCCGGTCCACGTTCGTCAGCGCACGCGTCACGTACGGCAGCACCGGCCACAGCACGAACAGCCCGGTCAGCGCCACCGTGAACGTCAGCACCCCCCAGGGCAGCCGCACCAGCTCGTACAGCACGCTCCGCCAGGCCACCGGATCCTTCACCGCCGCCCACAGCCACGGGAAGAAACCGCCGGCCCGCCGCGGACCGGGTAGCGGAGTAGGCTCCTCCACATGGACGCCGAGCAGCACGCGGGCCCGCGCGCGCTCCGTCCGTCCCAGCCGGCGAGACACGAACAGGCCGGTTGCGAGCAGCGGTAGGCCGACCACGGTCACGGACAAACCGCCCGCGGTGGCCACCATGAACACCGTGTAAACAAATCCGACGAGCGCCGCCGGCAGATTGGTCAGCAGGTGGGCAACTTCCTTCCACGCCACGGCCCCCAGGGCGGCTCGGACGGGGGGCGGCCGGTCGTCTTCGGGGCCCTGGATGCTCATGGTCATGCGGCACAGCCTGCCAAGACCGCCGCGCCGGTGCCATGGGGCGGCCGGGCCGCAGTGAACGGGGGATAACCCCACCCCGCAGGAAGCAGGCCCTAGACTCCCGTCCGTAACAGATCGTCGACAGTGGCCAAGGAGCGAGGAACGGACGTGCCAGACCCGACGGTATCGACCGAAACCGTGCTCGCGGCGGACTATTTCCGGAGTTATTCGGTCGTCGGCCTGCTGGCCGTGCTCGGTGTGCTCTTCGTGGCCGTCGCCTTCGGCGCGGGCCGGCTGCTGCGACCCGTGGTCCCGACCCCCGAGAAGCTCCTGACGTACGAATGCGGCGTCGACCCGGTCGGCGAGGGCTGGGCCCACACCCAGGTCCGCTACTACGTCTACGCGTTCCTCTACGTCATCTTCGCCGTCGACTCGATCTTCCTCTTCCCCTGGGCGACCGTGTTCGCCGCCGCCGGCTTCGGCGCCACGACGCTGGTGGAGATGTTCGTCTTCCTCGGCTTCCTGGCCGTCGGCCTGCTCTACGCGTACAAGAAGGGCGTCCTCGCATGGACGTGACACCTCAGCCGGAGCTGCTCCCCGAGCCCAGGCGCCTGGGAGTCCTGTCCCGCCTGGCCCCCGAGCCGATGAAGGTGGTCCTGAACTGGGGCCGCCGCTACAGCCTGTGGGTCTTCAACTTCGGCCTCGCCTGCTGCGCCATCGAGTTCATCGCCGCCTCCATGGCCCGGCACGACTTCATCCGGCTCGGGGTCATCCCGTTCGCGCCCGGCCCCCGCCAGGCCGACCTGATGATCGTCTCGGGCACGGTGACGGACAAGATGGCCCCGGCCGTCAAGCGGCTGTACGAGCAGATGCCGGAGCCGAAGTACGTCATCTCCTTCGGCGCCTGCTCCAACTGCGGCGGCCCCTACTGGGACTCGTACTCCGTCACCAAGGGCGTCGACCAGATCATCCCCGTCGACGTGTACGTCCCCGGCTGCCCGCCCCGGCCCGAGGCGCTGCTCCAGGGCATCCTCAAGCTCCAGGAGAAGATCGCCCGGGAGTCGCTGGCGGAGCGGTACGCCCACGGCGACCGCGGGCCCTCGGTCGCCCAGCTCACCAGCGGCCTGGTCACGCCGCCGCCCGCCCCGGGAGCCGGCGCATGAACCTGTACGACTCCCTCCCCGACGCCGCGGCGGCGGTCTTCGGCCCCGAGGCCGTGGCCGAGTCCGCCTACGACCTGCTCACGGTCGACGTGCCCGTCGGAAGCTGGATCTCCGCCCTGGAGACCGCCCGCGACAAGCTGGGCTGCACCTACTTCGACTGGCTGAGCGCGGTGGACGAGCCGGGCACCGGCTTCCGCGTGTGCGCGCACGTCGTGGCGCTGGAGAACCGCCGCGTACGGCGGCTGCTGCTGCGCACCACCGTCCCGCACTCGGCGCCCTCGCTGCCGTCCGCCGTCGCCGTGTACGCGGGTGCGGCCTGGCACGAGCGGGAGACCTTCGAGATGTTCGGGGTCGTCTTCACCGACCACCCGCACCTGGTGCCGCTGCTCCTGCCGGAGAACTTCGAGGGACACCCGCTGCGCAAGGACTTCGTCCTCGCCGCGCGCGTCGCCAAGGCCTGGCCGGGCGCCAAGGAGCCGGGCGAGGGCGCCGAGGCCGACGGCCCCAAGCGGCGGCAGATGCTGCCGCCCGGCGTGCCCGACCCCAACGACTGGGGCCCGCTCAAGGGCCAGCTCCCGCCCGCCCCCGCCCGCCCGGCCCGCACCCCGCGCGCCGCGGGCGCGGCCGCGCGCACCCCGCGCGAGGGCGCCCCGGTCCGGCGCACCCGCACGGTGGCGGAGGGCTCGGCGAGCCAGGCCGCCGCCCCCGCTCCGGCGGAGACGGCCGTCGGTGAGGCTCCGGTCCGCCCGGCGCGCCGTACGCGCACCGCGGCCGACGGCTCGGCCAGCCAGGCAGCTGCCCCTGCCCCTGCCCCCGCTCCGGCGGAAGGCGCCGAGGGCGAGGCTCCGGTCCGTCCGGCGCGGCGTACGCGGTCGGCCGCCGAGGGGTCGGCGAGCCAGGCGGCGGCCCCGGCCCCGGCCCCGGCCCCGGCTCCGGCTTCGGCGGAGTCCGCCGAGGGCGAGGCTCCCGTGCGGCCTGCGCGGCGTACGCGGTCCGCTGCCGACGGGTCGGCCAGCCAAGCCGCCGAGTCCGCTCCGGCCGACGGCGTACGGAAGCCGCCCGTGCGGCGGAGCTCCGACGCGCCCTGGCACGACCCGAAACCCGCCTTCGACGAGGACGAGCCGCCGGCGAAGCCGGCCCCGCCCGCCCCGGCCGCCGAGCCGGAGCCCGGCGCCACCCCCCACCCGACCACCGACAACGGAGGCGACGCGTGAACGACGTCCTCGACGTCGCCCTGCGACTGATCGTCGTCTTCGCCGTCTTCCTCGTGCTCCCGCTCGTCGTCGGGCAGACCGAGCACAAGGTGATGGCGCACATGCAGGGCCGCCTCGGCCCCATGTACGCGGGCGGCTTCCACGGCTGGGCCCAGCTCGTCGCCGACGGCGTGAAGTTCGCGCAGAAGGAGGACGTGGTCCCGGCCGGCGCCGACCGCCGCATCTTCCAGCTCGCTCCGGCCGTCGCCCTCCTGCCGTACCTCCTCGTCCTCATCGCCATCCCCATCGGCCCCGGCGAAGGCGCGGTCGGCCAGGCCATCGACGCCGGCCTCTTCTTCGTCCTCGCCGTCATGGGCGTCGGCGTCCTCGGCAGCCTGATGGCCGGCTGGGCCTCCGCCAACAAGTTCTCCCTGCTCGGCGGCCTGCGCACGGCCGCCCAGCTGCTCGCGTACGAGCTGCCCATGCTGCTCGCCGCCGCCTCGGTCGCGATGGCCGCCGGGACCGTGTCCCTGCCCGGCATCGTCGACGCCTTCCACTGGTGGTGGCTGCCCTGGCAGATCACCGGCGCGCTCGTCTTCTTCACCGCAGGCCTCGCCGAACTCCAGCGGCCGCCCTTCGACATGCCCGTCGCCGACTCCGAGATCATCTTCGGCGCGTACACCGAGTACACCGGCCTGCGCTTCGCGCTGTTCCTGCTCGCCGAGTACGCCGGCATCGTCGTCCTGTGCGCCCTGACCACCGTCCTCTTCCTCGGCGGCTGGCACGGCCCCGTCGCCGACGGCTGGGTCTGGACCCTGCTGAAGACCGCCGTCCTCGCCTTCGTCGTGATCTGGCTGCGCGTCAGCTACCCGCGACTGCGCGAGGACCAGCTCCAGAAGCTCGCCTGGACCGCACTCATCCCGCTCGCGCTCGCCCAGATCGCGCTCACCGGCATCGTGAAGGTGGCGATCAGCTGATGCCCCCCATCCCCGGCTCCGGCCTCGCCAAGGGCCTCGCCGTGACGCTCCGCACGATGACGAAGCGTTCGCACACGGCCCAGTACCCCGACGTGCAGCCCGAACTGCCGCCCCGCACCCGCGGGGTCATCGGCCTGTTCGAGGAGAACTGCACCGTCTGCATGCTGTGCGCCCGCGAGTGCCCCGACTGGTGCATCTACATCGACTCCCACAAGGAGACCGTCCCGGCCGCCACCCCCGGCGGGCGCGAGCGCAGCCGCAACGTCCTCGACCGCTTCGCGATCGACTTCTCGCTGTGCATGTACTGCGGTATCTGCATCGAGGTGTGCCCCTTCGACGCCCTGTTCTGGTCGCCGGAGTTCGAGTACGCCGAGACGGACATCCTCGAACTCACCCACGAGCGCGACAAGCTGCGCCAGTGGATGTGGACCGTCCCGGCGCCGCCCGCGCTGGACCCGGCCGCCGAGGAGCCCAAGGAGCTCGCCGCCGCCCGCAAGGCCGTGGAGAAGGCCGAGGCCGCAGCCCAGGCCGCGGCGGCGGCAGCAGCCGCGGAGGCCGCCGGCCCCGCCGAATCCGCCGGCCCCGCCGAACCCGCACCCCCCACCGACCCGCCGACCGCCCCGGAGACAGACGCGTGACCCCCGCAGCCACCACCCTGGCCGCCGCGGCGCAGCCGGCGGCCGCAGCGGCCGGACACGGGTTCCTCTCCCCGACCGGCGTCGAGATCGCCTTCGTCCTCGTCGGCCTCGCCACCCTCGGGGCGGCCCTCGTCACCGTCACCACCCGCCAGCTCGTGCACGCCGCGCTGTGGCTCGTCGCGGCGCTCGGCGGGATCGCCGTCGAGTACCTGCTGCTGACCGCCGAGTTCATCGCCTGGGTCCAGGTGCTCATCTACCTCGGCTCCGTCGTCGTGCTGCTGCTGTTCGGGCTGATGCTCACCAAGGCGCCCATCGGCCGCTCCCCGGACGCCGACTCCGGCAACCGGTGGGTCGCCCTCGGCGTCGCCGGGGCCGCGGCCGCCTCCCTCGTCTGGGTCGTCGTCGACGCCTTCCGCACCACCTGGATCGACCTCGACGGCCCGGTCCAGGGCTCCACCGAGATCTCCGGCCGGATCCTCTTCCAGCACTGGGTGCTGCCCTTCGAGGCGCTCTCCGTCCTCCTCCTCGCGGCCCTGATCGGCGCCATCGTGCTCTCCCGCAAGGAAGCCGCCGACGGTGCCGCCCCCGCCGCCGACCCCAGCGACAAGGGGCAGAGCTGATGCACCTCGCCTACCCCGCCGTGCTCGCGGCGCTCGTGTTCTGCACCGGCCTGTACGGGGTGCTCGCCCGCCGCAATGCCATCCTGGTCCTGATGTCCGTCGAGCTGATGCTCAACGCCGTCAACCTCAACCTGGTGGCCTTCGACGTCTGGCTGCGCGACACCCTGCACGCCGGCCAGGCCCTGACCCTCTTCACCATCACCATCGCCGCCGCCGAGATCGGCATCGGCCTCGCGATCGTGCTGATGGTGTACCGCAACCGCGGCACCTCGGACGTCGACAGGCTGCGCGACACCGCCGAGGGACACGAACCCGAACAGACCGGCACCGCCCGGCCGGAGGTCGCCGCGTGAGCACCACGACCCTCGCCGTCCTCGTCCCCGTCCTGCCGTTCCTCGGCGCGGTCCTGGGACTGCTGCTGGGCCGCACCGCCCCCGGCTTCGTCCGGCCGCTGGCCGTGCTGCCCGCGCTGGCCGCGGCCGGCCTCGCCGTGGCCGTCGCCGTCCGCCAGGGCGGCGGGCCGGCCATCAACGCCGCCACCGAGCTCACCCCGACCGGCTCCGTGCCGATCGAGCTCTCGCTGCACCTCGACGGCTTCGCCGTGCTCGTCGCCGTCCTCGTCGGCGTCGTCTCCACCTGCGTCCAGCTGTACTCCACGGCGTACCTGCGCGAGGACCCGCGCTACCCCTCGTACGCCGCCCTGGTGTCGCTGTTCACCTCCGCCATGCTGCTCGTCGTCTACTCCGGCGACCTGATGGTGCTGCTGGTGGGCTGGGAGGTCATGGGCATCTGCTCGTACTTCCTCGTCGGGCACTACTGGGAGACCGAGGCGGCCCGCTCCGCCTCCCTGAAGGCCTTCCTCGTCACCAAGCTCGGCGACGTGCCCTTCCTGATCGGCCTGTTCGCGCTCGCCGCCGACACCGGCTCCTTCGAGATCACCAAGATCCTCGGCTCCGTCGCCGCGGGCGGCCTCGACCACCCGACGCTGATCGCGCTGCTGCTGCTCGCCGGCGTCGCCGGCAAGTCCGCGCAGTTCCCGCTGCACACCTGGCTCCCCGACGCCATGGCCGGCCCCACCCCGGTCTCCGCGCTGATCCACGCCGCGACGATGGTCGCCGCCGGCGTGTACTTCATCGCCCGCCTGCTGCCGGTGTTCACCGAGTCCGCGACCGCCCTGGTCGTGATGGCCGCCATGGCCGCCATCACCATGATCGGCTCCGGGCTCGCCGCCCTGGCCCAGGACGACATCAAACGCGTCCTCGCCTACTCCACCGTCGGCCAGCTCGGCTACATGATCGGCGCCCTGGCCGTCGCCGACCGCGGCGCCGCCGTCTTCCACCTGCTCTCCCACGGCGCGTTCAAGGCCCTGCTGTTCCTCGGCGCCGGCGTGATCATCCACGCCGCCGGCACCAACTCGCTGGCCGCGATGTCCCGCATGGACGGCCTGGCGAAGCGGATCCCGGACGCCTTCTGGACCATGACGATCGGCCTGCTCGCCCTCGCCGCGATCCCGCCCTTCGCCGGCTTCTTCTCCAAGGAGACCGTCCTCGTCGCCGCCGAGGAGGCCGCCTCCGGGCACACCGAGGCCGCGCCCGGCGCCGCCGGCTGGATCGTGCTCGTCGCCGGCGTGCTGGCCGCGCTGCTCACCGCCGCCTACGCCGCCCGGCTGTGGCTGATGGCCTTCCGTGGCAAGGGCGCACCCGCCCCCGTCCACGGCAGGGAGCCCCTCGCCATGACGGGCGTGCTGTGGCTGCTGGCGATCCCCTCGGTCGGCTTCGGCCTCGCCGCCCGGCCGCTCGCCGCCTGGTTCGACGGCGGGCAGCTCACCCCGACGCTCGCCACCGCCGTCCTCGGGACCGGGGCCGCCGCCGTCGGAGCCCTGCTCACCTACGGCCTGTGGCAGCGCGCCGTCGCCAAGGCCGCTGCCGGCTCCTACCGCAGCGCCGAACCCGTGCCCGCGTCCGTCGCCGCCGCCGAGTCCGCAGCCGAGACCCCCGAGGTCGCCGAGGTCACCCACGAGCACCCCGCCGTCCCGGCCGGGCCCGCCCCCGACCCCGGACGCGCGCTGCTCGGACCGCTGTACCGGCACGCCGCCGCCGGCTTCCACCTGGACGCCGTCTACGACCGGCTGTTCGTCCGGCCCGTCCGCGGGGCCGCCGCCCTCGTCCGCTTCCTCGACCGCGAGGTCGTCGACACGTACGTCCGCGGTGCGGGCGCCGGCCCCCGGCTGCTCGGCAGCCTCGTCCGCCGCGCCCAGACCGGCAACGTGCAGAGCTACCTGAGCGCCCTGCTCGCCGGTGCCGTGGTCCTGGCGATCGCCACCGCCGTCCTCGCCAACGTCAACGCCGGATCGTGAGCCGTGAGTCAGCCGTGATCGATATCAGCCCGTCCGTGATGCAGTTCCTCCTGGCGTTCGCCGTGGCCGCACCGCTCCTCGGTGCCCTCGCGGCCCTGCTGCCCGCCCCGCCCGGCCTGAAGGGCAGGAGCCCCGAGCAGGCCGTGCTCCGCCACGGCGTGACCGTGACCGGCGTGATCCTCGCCGCGGCGCTCGCCCTCGCCGCCGGCTTCGACCAGGACGCCCCGTCCCGCTTCCAGGCGACCACGGACATCAGCTGGATCCCCTCCCTGGGCGTCCGCATCCACCTCGGCATCGACGGCATCTCGCTCCCCCTCCTGGTGATGACCGCGCTGCTGTTCTTCCTCTGCGCGCTGTACAGCTACTTCAAGCTGCCCGAGGGCCCCTCCGCCAAGGCCTTCGTCGCGCTGCTGCTCGTCCTGGAGTCCGGCACCCTCGCGACCTTCGCCGTCCTCGACCTGCTGCTGTTCTTCCTCGCCTTCGAGATGGTCCTCGTCCCGATGTACTTCCTCATCGCCCGCTGGGGCGGTGCTCAGCGGCAGGCCGCCGCCTGGAAGTTCATCCTGTACACCCTCCTCGGCTCCGTGGTCATGCTGCTCGGCCTGCTGCTGATCGGCCTGGACAGCGGCACGTTCGACATGGTGGCACTGGCCACCGACAACGGCCGGGGGCTCAGCCACACCACCCAGGTGCTGGCCGTCCTCTCCATCGGCCTCGGCCTGGCCGTGAAGACCCCGATGTGGCCGCTGCACAGCTGGCTGCCCGACGCCCACACCGCCGCCCCCACCGTCGGCTCCGTCCTGCTGGCCGGAGTCCTGCTGAAGATGGGCACGTACGGGTTCGTGCGCATCCTGCTGCCGGCCACCCCCGACGGCATGGCCGTCTTCGCCCCCTACCTGGGCGCCTTCGCCGCCGTCGGCATCGTCTACGGGTCCCTCGCCTGCCTCTCGCTCGCGCGGAGCGGCAACAAGGGCGACCTCAAGCGGCTCATCGCGTACTCCTCCGTCGGCCACATGGGCTTCGTCCTGCTCGGCATCGCCTCCATGACCCCGACCGGAGTCAACGGCGCCCTGTTCGCCAACATCGCCCACGGCCTCATCACCGGCCTGCTGTTCTTCCTGGTCGGCGCGCTGAAGGACCGCTACGGCACCGCCGACCTCGACACCCTCGCCGGAGCCACCGGCGCCGCCCTGTACGGCCGCGCCCCGCGCCTCGGCGCCCTGCTGGCCTTCGCCGCCGTCGCCTCCCTCGGGCTGCCCGGCCTCGCCGGGTTCTGGGGCGAGATGCTGGCCCTGTTCGGCGCCTTCGACCCGGCCGAGGGGCTGTCGCGGCCCGCCTTCCTCACCTGGATGGCGCTGGGCGCGTTCGGCACCCTGCTCACCGCCGCCTACCTGCTGATCGTCGTCCGGCGCGTCTGCATGGGCGATCCCGCGGCCCGGCCCGCGGGCGCCGGTTCCGGCGGGGCCGCCCCCGTCCTCGCGGACGTCCACGGGTACGAGTTCGCCGCCTGGACCCCGCTCGTGGCCCTCACCGTCCTCGCCGGCCTGTGGCCCGCGGTCCTCCTCGGCCTCACCGACCCGGCCGTCCAGAAGCTCCTCGCAGGAGGCAACGCATGACGGCCCTGTACGCGGCCACCGCCACGGCCGCCACCTCCGCCACGGCCGCCGCTTCGGTTACGTCCGGCCCGGGCTCCGCGGGAGCCCCGGCCGCCGGGAGCCTCGTCCAGAGCGTCGACTGGCTCGCGATCACCCCCGTGGTGCTGCCCGCCGCCGTCGCCCTCGTCGTGCTCGTCGCCGACCTGTTCCTGCCCGAGCGCCGCAAGCCGCTGCTCGGCTGGCTCTCCGCCGCCGGCCTCGCCGCCGCGACCGCCTCCCTGCTGCCGCTGCGCGCCGGCGACCGCTCCACCTTCTGCCTCACCGCCGACCCGGCGGCGTGCAGCTACACCGCCGACCACTTCACCCTCGTCATCCAGTTCCTGGTGCTGGCCGGCGCCCTGGTCACCACCCTGCTGTCCGTCACCGCCGTCCGCGACGCGCGCATGCCGACCGGCGAGTACTGGTTCCTGCTGCTCTCCTCCGCCGCCGGCGCGGCCCTGCTGCCCGCCTCCCGCGACCTCGCCACCCTGATCGTCGCCCTGGAGGTCGCCTCGCTGCCCGCGTTCGCCCTCGTCGGCATGCGCCGCGGCGACCGGCTCTCCTCCGAGGCCGCCCTGAAGTTCTTCCTCTCCTCGGTCACGGCCACCGCCGTCTCCCTCTTCGGCATCAGCCTCGTCTACGCCACCACCGGCACCCTGCACCTGGTCCGGGTCGCCGACCGGCTCGAGGACGTGCCGGGGCAGCTCGACACCCTCGCCATGGCGGGCGTCGCGCTCACCCTCGTCGGCTTCGCCTTCAAGACCGCGGCCGTGCCCTTCCACTTCTGGGTCCCCGACACCTACGTCGGCGCACCCCTGCCCATCGCCGGCTACCTGTCGGTGATCGGCAAGGCCGTCGGCTTCACCGGCCTCGCCCTCGTCACCGTGATCGCCTTCCCGGCGTACTCCGACATCTGGGGCCCCGCCCTCGCCGTCCTCGCCGCGCTCACCATGACCCTCGGCAACGCCGCGGCCCTGCGCCAGTCCGCCGACCGGCCCAACAGCGCGGTCCGGCTGCTCGCCTGGTCCTCGGTCGGCCAGGCCGGCTACCTCCTCGTCCCGATCGCCGCGGCCGCGTACTCCGGGCGCGACCAGATCGGCTCCACCGTCGCCTACGCCCTGATGTACGGCGTCGTGAACCTCGGCGCCTTCGCCGTCGCCGCCCTCGTGGCCCGCACCAAGCCGCTGAACCGGATCAGCGACTACCGCGGCCTGTACGCCGAGCGGCCCGCCGCCGCCCTCGCCCTGGCCTTCTTCCTGCTCTGCCTGGCCGGGCTGCCGCCGGGCATCATCGGCCTGTTCGCCAAGGTCACCGTCTTCCGCTCCGCGGTCGACGCGGGCCTGGGCTGGCTGGCCGTGGTCATGGCCGTCAACGTCGTCGTCGCCCTGTACTACTACCTCCGGTGGACCGCGGTGCTCTTCCGCGCCCCGGAGGGCGTGGAGCAGCCCGCGGAAGGTCCCGGTCAGGCCTCTGAGGCCCGTACGGGCAAGGCCGGCACGCCGTGGCCCCTCGCCGCCGCGATCACGCTCACCGCGGTCGTCTCCCTGGTGCTCTCGGGCGCCCCGCAGCTGGTCCTCCGCTTCGCGACCGGCAGCCTCTTCCCGCAGTAGCCGCCCCGGACCGACCCGAACGGAGCAACGCCCGGCGCCCCGCGCCGCCCCGGCCGGCGGGGCGGCCGCGGGGCGCCCGGCTGCGTACGCCCCGGGAACCGGACGCCGCCACCTCGCGTTGACCAGGAAGGGAGGGTCCACTGGACCGTAGACCCGCAGCACTCGACGGGGGCTCCCTGCCGCACCACTTGGAGGGCGTACCGTGCACCGCCGGCACAACGGGCTCAAGACCGCCGTACTCCTCGGCGGGCTGTCCGCACTCATCATCCTCATCGGAAGCTTCTTCGGGCGCGGCGGCCTGATCATCGCCGTCCTCGTCGCCCTCGGGACCAATGCGTACGCGTACTGGAACAGCGACAAGCTGGCGCTGCGCGCGATGCGCGCCCGGCCCGTGAGCGAGTTCGAGGCGCCTGCGCTCTACCGCATGGTGCGCGAGCTCTCCACCTCCGCGCGCCAGCCGATGCCGCGGCTCTACATCTCGCCCACCGAAGCGCCCAACGCGTTCGCCACCGGCCGCAATCCGCGCAACGCCGCCGTCTGCTGCACCGAGGGGATCCTGCGCATCCTCGACGAGCGGGAGCTGCGCGGCGTGATCGGGCACGAGCTCAGCCACGTCTACAACCGCGACATCCTCATCTCCTCCGTCGCCGGAGCCCTCGCCTCCGTGATCATGTTCCTGGTGAACTTCGCCTGGCTGATCCCGGTCGGCCGGTCCGACGACGACGAGGGCCCCGGCCTCCTCGGCATGCTGCTGATCGCGATCCTCGGCCCGCTGGCCGCGTCCGTGATCCAGCTCGCCATCAGCCGCTCCCGCGAGTACGAGGCCGACGCCTCCGGAGCCCAGCTCACCGGCGACCCGCTCGCCCTGGCCAGCGCCCTGCGCAAGCTGGACGCGGGCACCAAGCGGCTCCCACTGCCCCCCGAACCCCGCCTGGAGACCGCGAGCCACATGATGATCGCCAATCCGTTCCGGCCGGGCCAGGGCCTTTCTAAGATGTTCTCGACGCACCCTCCGATGGCCGAGCGCATCGCCCGGCTCGAACAGATGGCAGGCCGTAGTCAGTGAAGACCATCCTGAACCTCATTTGGCTCGTCCTCAGCGGCATCTGGCTGTTCCTCGGCTACTGCCTCGCGGGCGTGCTGCTGTGCATCACCATCATCGGGATCCCCTTCGGCATAGCGGCCTTCCGGATCGCCGTCTACGCCCTGTGGCCCTTCGGGTACACCGCCGTCGAGCGCCACGACGCGGGCGCCGCCTCCTGCATCGGCAACGTGCTGTGGCTGGTCCTGGCCGGCTGGTGGCTGGCCCTCGGCCACATCGCCACCGGCATCGCGCTGTGCCTGACGATCATCGGCATCCCGTTCGGCATCGCCAACTTCAAGATGGTCCCGCTGTCCCTGCTGCCGCTGGGCCGCGAGATCGTCCCGACCGACGCGCCGTTCGCGTCCCGGTAGGAAGAAGCGAAAGAGCCAGTGTCGGCTGCGCGCACGGCCACGACCACGACCCTGTCGGTCATCGTGCCGATGTACAACGAGGAGGAGGCCCTCCCGGCCCTGGTGGACCGGCTGCGGCCGGTCCTCGACGGCATGGGGGTCCCGTACGAGGTCGTGGCCGTCGACGACGGAAGCACCGACCGGACCGCGGAGCTCCTGGAGAAGTTCCGCACGGACTGGCCCGAGCTGCGGATCGTCCGGCTCCGGGGCAACTCCGGCCACCAGGCCGCCCTGCGCGCCGGACTGCACCGCTCCGTCGGGGCGTACGTCGCCAGCCTCGACGCCGACCTCCAGGACCCGCCGGAGAAGATCCCGGAGATGCTGGCCCTGGCCCGTACCGAGCACCTGGACATCGTCTACGGGGTCCGCTCCGACCGCAGCACCGACACCGGCTTCAAACGGCACACGGCAGGCGCCTACTACTGGCTGATGCGCCGCCTGGTCGGCAAGCAGGTGCCGGCGCAGGCCGGGGACTTCCGGCTGCTCAGCCGGGAGGCGGTGGAGGCCCTGAAGGCCATCCCCGACCAGCAGCAGGTCTACCGGCTCCTCGTCCCGTGGCTCGGCTTCCCGAGCGGCGAGGTGACGTACCGGCGCGCCGAGCGCGTCGCGGGCGAAACGAAGTACCCGCTGAGCAAGATGATCCGGCTCGCCGTGGACGGCATCACCAACTTCTCCGCCGCCCCGCTGCGGCTGGCGACGTGGCTCGGGGTGGTCAGCTTCCTGGCCTGCCTGGTGATGATCGGCGTGACGCTGGTCATCTTCGCGGCCGGCCACACCGTCCCGGGCTGGACCTCCCTCTTCGTCGCCATGCTCTTCCTCGGCGGCGTCCAGCTGATCTGCGTGGGCCTGCTCGGCGAGTACATCGGCCGCATCTACACCGCGGTCCAGCGCCGCCCGACGTACTTCGTGGGCTACGACTCCGCGGACCCGGCACCGCCCAAGCCCCCCACCGACGACGCCCCCTGACACCATCCCGACTCCCGCCGCCGCGCGGGCCGGGCTCCGCCCTACGCATGGCGGCCTGCCTCCGGAACGGGGCCCGGCCCGTCCAGCCGCCCGGTCCTGGAGCGGGGGCCCGGCCAATCCAGCCTCGCCGGCGTTTGAGGCGCGGGGTCTGGGCGGCGCCCCCGAGGCCCGGCTGGGCGGGCCTGTGCCTGGGACGGGGGTCCGGCCATTTCAGCCTCGCCGGCGTTTGAGGCGCGGGGTCTGGGGCGGCGCCCCAGAAGCCCAGCCAGCCAGGCCCGTGCCTGGAGCGGGGGTCCGCCCCTTCAGCCTCGCCCGCGTTTGAGTGGGGGTCCCCCCCGGACGAAGTCTGGGGAGGGTCCGGGCGGAGCCCGGTGCCCGGCGGAGCCGGGTTCCTTGGGGCTCCGCCCCAAACCCCGCGCCTCAAACGCCGGCGAGGCTGGACTTGCCGACCCTCGGCTTCGCAGGCCGGGGCAGGGCCGGGCTGGCCGGGCCGCGGCTGCGAAGGCCGGGGGCTGCTGGATGCCGGGCCGCGGCCCCGGCGGCGGCGGGCGGCGGCGCCCGGTCAGCGGGCGGCGGGCCGGCGGGCTCGGGCGGCGTAGGACAGGGCGCCGACGGCCAGGACGGCGGCACCCGTGGCGGCCGACGCGAGCGGCAGCGAGAGCGCCAGGGCGGCGCAGCCCGCCAGGCCGAGCGCGGCCACGAGCCGCCCCCGGACGGCGCCGTCCAGCGTCCACGCGGCGGCGTTCGCGACGGCGTAATACGCCAGCACGCCGAACGACGAGAAGCCGATCGCCCCCCGGAGGTCCACGGTCGCCGCGAGGACCGCGACCACCGCACCCACCGCCAGCTCCGCATGGTGCGGCACCCGGTGCCGCGGATGCACCGCGGCCAGCGTGCCCGGCAGATGCCCGTCCCGCGCCATGGCCAGCGTGGTCCGGGACACCCCCAGCACCAGCGCCAGCAGCGAGCCCAGCGCCGCCAGCGCCGCCCCGACCCGCACCACGGGCACCAGCCCCGGCACCCCGGCCGCCCGCACCGCATCGGCCAGCGGGGCCGCGGACCCCGCCAGCCCCGGCGAGCCGAGCACCGACAGCGCGGCCACCGCCACGGCCGCGTACACCAGCAGCGCGATCCCCAGCGCGAGCGGCACCGCCCGCGGGATGGTCCGCTCCGGGTCGCGCACCTCCTCGCCGAGGGTGGTGATCCGGGCGTACCCCGCGAACGCGAAGAACAGCAGCCCGGCGGCCTGCAGCACCCCCGCAGCACCGCCCCCGCCACCGGCACCGCCCCAGTCCCCGCCGAGCCGCCCGGCGTCGGCCGCCCCGGACGACAGGCAGGCCACCACGACCCCGCCCAGCACGCCCAGCACCGCCGCGACGATCACCCGCGCGATCCGGGCGGACTTCTGCACGCCCCCGTAGTTCGCGGCGGTCAGCGCCACCACCGCCGCGACGGCCACCGCATGCTGCTGCCCCGGCCACACGTACGCCCCGACGGTCAGCGCCATCGCCGCGCAGGACGCGGTCTTGCCGATCACGAAGCCCCAGCCGGCCAGGTACCCCCAGAACGGCCCGAGCCGCTCCCGCCCGTACACGTACGTCCCGCCGGAGGCCGGGTAGCGGGCGGCCAGCCGGGCCGAGGAGTGCGCGTTGCAGTACGCGACGCAGGCCGCCACCGCCAGGGCCGCCAGCAGCGCGCCGTCCGCCGGCCCCGCCGCGCGGGCCGCCGGGGCGAGCGCGGCGAAGATCCCGGCCCCGACCATCGCCCCGAGCCCGACGACGACCGCGTCGAAGACTCCCAGCGTGCGCTTCAGTTCACCGCTCACGTCACCACTCACGCCGCGGAGGGTAGCTGGCTCGGGTGACGCCCTAGGTGACGCCCTCCCGGCCGGGCAGCGGGGCCCGCCCCCGCTCCCACCCGTGCAGGGCCGTCAGGCAGGCGTGGTCGAGGTGGCCCATCCCGCTCAGATCCAACCGCACCGGCTGCCCCGGCGGCAGCGCCTCCAGCGCGTCCAGCAGCTTCGGCAGCCGCAGGAAGCTGGCGCTGCCCAGCACCTGGACCCGCAGTTCGCCGCCCTCCCACACCTCCTCGATCTGTACGTGCGAGGTCTCCCAGGCAGCCTTGACCACGGCCAGCCCCAGCCCGACCAGCACGCCCTCGAAGAGGTTGGTCGCCACGATCGCCCCGGCCGTCGCCACCAGCACCACCGCCTCCCCGCGGTGCGTGCGCCACAGCGCGGCCACCGCCTTGGCCGGGAGCAGCTTCCAGCCGGCGTGCAGCAGCACCCCGGCCAGGGCCGCCAGCGGCACCGCCTCCAGCACCCCGGGTACGGCCACGGCGAACAGCAGCAGCCAGCCGCCGTGCAGGATCCGCGAGGCCCGGGTCCGCGCCCCTGCCTCGACGTTGGCGGCGCTGCGTACGATCACGGCCGTCATCGGCAGCGCCCCGAGCAGCCCGCACACGGCATTGCCGATGCCCTGGGCGACCAGCTCGCGGTCGTAGCGGGTCCGCGGCCCCTCGTGCATCCGGTCCACCGCGGCGGCGCTGAACAGCGTCTCGGCGGAGGCGATCAGCGCGAGCGCGACGACGGTCCCGCACGCCCCGGCCGAGGCCAGCACCCCGAACTCCCCCCAGGCAGGCAGCCCGACCGCATCCAGCACCCCCGTCACCCGCACCCGCTCCACCGGCAGCCGCAGCACCACGCAGACGGCCGTCGCGGCAGCCACCCCCACCAGCGCCCCCGGCACGACCCGCAGCCGGGCCGGCACGCGCCGCCAGCCGACGAGCAGCACGATGGTCCCGGCGCCGAGCGCCACCGCGGTCCAGTCGGCCCGCGCGACCAGCGACGGCAGCGCGCCCAGCTTCTCCAGGGTCCCGCCGGGCGCTTCCACGCCGCCGACGGCGTACACCTGCGAGGCGATCAGTACGAGCCCGATGCCGGCCAGCATGCCGTGCACGACGGCGACGGAGATCGCCCGGAACCACCGGCCGAGCCGCAGCACCCCCATGCCCAGCTGGAGCAGCCCGGCGGCCAGGACGAGCACGCCGAGCCCGGACACGCCGTGGGCCTGCACCGCCTCGTACACGAGCACGGTCAGCCCGGCAGCCGGGCCGCTGACCTGCAGCGCACTGCCGCGGAACCATCCGGTGACGAGCCCGCCGACGACCCCGGTGACGATGCCGAGCTCGGCGGGCACCCCGGAGGCCACGGCCACGCCCACGCAGAGCGGCAGCGCGACCAGCGCGACGACGACGGAAGCCCCGAAGTCCTCGCGGATCGTGTCGGCCCCGGCCATGCGAGAACCCCCTGCCATGCGGAGCAACGAATTCCCCCCAGCGTGGCGGGCGCGCGCGGGGCAGCCCAAGTACCCACAGGAAGCCCGTCGGGCGCGCGCGCCGCACACGCCGGGCACACGAGCCCCACGCCCCCCGAAAACCACGCCGCCCCGGCGGCCACGAGGACCACCGGGGCGGCGGGGCCGCTCCGCTCCTATGCGCTGACCGGCGTCGAGGGAGCGAGGAACTCCCTTACGCCGTCGGCGAGGTGGCGCATGTCCTCGCCCGCAGCGTGCACGGTGGTGGCCTCGAAGCGCCACCCCCCGGCGGGTGCTCCGCCGTGCAGTCCCCAGGCCAGGTGCACGCGCCCGCCCGACGCGTGCGCGGCCGAGAGCGTCAGGTCTCCTTCCAGGGAGCGCCAGGTCCGCGCCCCGTCCCAGCCGCGGAAGTCCTCCGCCAGCCGGTGCAGGAAGGCGTCGAGCCCGTCGCCCGCCCACGTCCGCACGGACACCTCGACACCGCCGACCCCGGCCGCCGTCGCACGGACGGTGAAGTCGAGCGTCGGGTCGTCCGGAAACTCCGGCCAGGGCCGCGACCGCCCGCCCAGGCACAGCCGCACCGCCTCGGCTCCGCCTTCGCCGACGATGTCCACGCGGTTCAGCGGTAGTTCACGAACTGGATCGCGAAGTCCAGGTCCTTGCCCTTCAGCAGCGCCTGGACGGCCTGGAGGTCGTCGCGGCTCTTGGAGCTGACGCGCAGCTCGTCGCCCTGGACCTGGGCCTTGACGCCCTTGGGGCCCTCGTCGCGGATCATCTTGGCGACCTTCTTGGCGTTGTCCTGGGAGATGCCCTCCTGGATCGACGCGAAGATCTTGTACTCCTTGCCGGAGAGCTGCGGCTCGCCGGCGTCGAGCGCCTTGAGCGAGATGCCGCGCTTGACCAGCTTGGTCTCGAAGACGTCGAGGACGGCCTTGACCCGGTCCTCGGAGTTGGCCTCCATGAGGATCTTCTCGCCGGACCAGGAGATCGAGGCCCCGGTGCCCTTGAAGTCGTACCGCTGCGAGAGTTCCTTGGCGGCCTGGTTGAGGGCGTTGTCGACCTCCTGCCGCTCGACCTTCGAGACGATGTCGAAACTGGAGTCGGCCATGTGCTGTGGCTCCTTGAAGTCGGCTGTCGATGCCCCGGTGGGGCGCGGCCGGACCTACCCGGCCCGCTCCGCAAAGCCTAGCCACCGCGCCCGCCCGCAGCGCTGATCAATCCGGTGGCGAAGCACCCCCGAGCATCGGGTATTGTTTACGTCGTTGCCAGGGAGCGCCGCCGAAAAGCGGGTCTCGAAGGCGACATCCCATGGCGGTGTGCCCGAGTGGCCAATGGGAGCGGACTGTAAATCCGTCGGCTTAGCCTACCCAGGTTCGAATCCTGGCGCCGCCACATGGAAAGAACGGCCCCTGATCTGCGGAAACGTGGATCAGGGGCCGTTTTGTTGTGGGCGCGGGCGGGTGGGTGGGGCCACCGGTTCGGGGGGCGGCCGTTTGGTGTGGGCGGGCCGCGGTTGCCGAGGAGGAGTTCATCCGGTTCCTCGACCGGGAGATCACCCCCGCCTTCCCCGAGGAGCTGACCGTGCTCGACGGGGTCGGCCGCCGGCGTGCCGGCGGCGGGGCGATGGTCCGCGAGCAGTCGGACGAGGTCGTGCTGCTCTACCCCGAGAAGGAGGCGAGTCGCGCAGCGTCCGCATCGAGCGGATCCGCGCTGCCTACGAGGAGCAGTACGCGCAGGACTCCGTCGGGCGGTCCGCCGACAAGGTCACCGCCGATTTCTGAGCAGGGGGTCGGGTGGTCGGCTCAGTTGCCTGCCACTGCCTTGACCGCCACCGGGACCGGGGTCGAGCCGGAGACCAGTTCCAGGGTGAGGCCGGCCGTGGCCGGGGTCTCGATCAGCTCGGCCAGGACCGCGGCCACGTCGTCGCGCGGGACCGCCCCGCCGCCCGCGTGGGCCTCCAGGCGCACCAGCCCCGTGCCGGGCTCGTCCAGCAGCGAGCCCGGCCGCAGGACCGTCCACTCCAGGCCCAGCCGGGTGCGGACGTGGTCGTCGGCCTCGCCCTTGGCCCGCAGGTACGCGTCGAACACCTCGTCACCCCCGCGCTGGGCGTCCGCGCCCATCGAAGACACCATCAGGAACCGCCGTACGCGCGCCCGTTCGGCCGCATCGGCGAACAGCACCGCCGCGCCCCGGTCCACCGTGTCCTTGCGGGCGATCCCGCTGCCCGGGCCCGCCCCGGCGGCGAACACGGCAGCGTCCGCGCCCTGGAGGATGCCGGCCACGTGCTCGACCGAGGCCGACTCCAGGTCGCACAGCACCGGTTCGGCGCCCGCCTCCCGCAGGTCGTCGCCCTGCTCCCGGTTGCGGATGATGCCCGCGACCTCGTACCCGCGCGCGGCGAGCAACCGCTCCAGCCGCAGCGCGATCTGACCGTGTCCACCCGCGATGACGATGCGCATGAGGCGACCGTACGACGAGCCGGGCGCTCCCGCCCGCGCACGGCCGCGAGCCCTCAGGGACCTGGCTCCATACGGCCCTGTCGGGGCAGGTCCAGCGCGACGGCGACCGCCGAGTCGCAGTACTCCCGTACGGCGCTCGTTCGGGCCACCACCCGCCCGCGGTGGATCACGATCCGGCTGTACGCCAGCGACAGCACCCCCGCGATCCGCTCCCCGCGGACCGCGAGCAGCTCCGCCGGGAACCCGGCCTCCACCCGGACCTCCGGCAGGCCCATCGCCTCCCGGGCGGCGTCGCTGACCGCCGCGTAGGCCTCCGGTGCCCGCAGCCCGCCCTGCGAGGCCAGCAGGTAGGCCGCCTCCAGGGGGTCGCCCCGGCCTACCGGGTTCCCGGCGTCGCGCAGGGCCCCGCTGCCGGCCGCGACGCGGACCCCGGCGGCCCGCAGCAGCCGTACGGGCGCCGAGCGCAGGCTGCGCCGTTCCAGGGCCGCGCAGTCGCCCTGGGGCAGGCAGGTCACCCGTACGCCGGCCGCGGCCAGCTGGTCCGCGGCCCGGTGCGCCGCGTCCAGCGGGAGCCGCGACAGCCCGCCGCAGGGGCCGATCGTCACGCCCGGCCGCAGCCCGCCGGCCATCGCCGCGAGCCGGGCCAGCCGGCCGGGGTCGTCGCCGTCGGTGTGCAGGTCCACCGGGCAGCCGTGCTCGGCGGCGAGCTCCAGGACGGCCTCCACGAAGCCGGTGGGGTCCGGGTCCAGGTCGGGGCAGCCGCCGATGACCGCCGCGCCCATCCGGACCGCGTCCCGCAGCATCGCGAGCCCGTCCGCGCCCGCGACCCCGGTCAGCAGCCGCGGCACGGCCACCGTGGTCAGGTCGGTCAGCCCGCGCAGCGAGCGGCGGGCCTGGAGCACCGCCGCCATCGGGCCGAGGCCGTGCACGTCTCCGATCCGGACATGGCTGCGGACGGCCGTCGCGCCGTGCCCGAGCTGGAGCAGGGCCGCCTCGGTGGCCCGGCGCTGCACCTCGTCCGGGGCGTACCCGACGGGCCCCTCGCCGTCCGCGGTCAGGGCGGTGTCCCCGTGTGCGTGCGGCTCGGCGGGCGCCGGCAGCAGCAGGTAGCCGCTGAGGTCCACCCGGGCCGGCGCGCCCGGCGGCAGGCTGCCCGCGGTACCGACGGCCTGGATCCGGCCGCCGCCGAGCCGGACGTCGACCGTGCGGCCGTCCGTGAGGCGGGCCCCGGCGAGCAGCAGGGCGGTGGACTCGGCGGCGGTCGCGCCTCCGGGGCCGCCGCCGGGGCGCAGCGGGCCCTGGCCGCCGCCCTCGCCGCGGCCGCCCGGCGGGAAGGGGGACGGCTGCTGGGGCTGGCTGTCGGACATCGCGCTCCTGCGGGGGCTCGGGCGGTCCTGGGCCGAGGTGGCCGCGGCCCGCGGCCCAAGATCACGCAGCGTGTTCCGAGCCTAGGGCGCGGGCGCCGCCGCTTCGGGGAGGGGCGCAATAGTCGTACCGGTGTGGTGCGAGTCGTACCGGTGTGGTGCGAGTCGTACCGGTGCGGCGCCGCTGCGCCGAGGCGATCCCGTACGCGCCCGGGCGGGGCGGGCGCGGGGCGCCCCAGGGCGGTCGCAGCGGCTCCGTGACCGGGCCCGAGGGCGGTCGCAGAGGCTGCGCGGGCGCGGCCCGAAGGCCCTGCGGGACGGGCCCCCGCAATGGATTTGGGCGATCGGCGCGCAACCGTGTAATGTCTTCCTCGCTCGCCCCAATAGCTCAGTCGGTAGAGCGTCTCCATGGTAAGGAGAAGGTCTGCGGTTCGATTCCGCATTGGGGCTCTGGTGAGAGAGGCCCCCCACCCTCGGGTGGGGAGCCGATCATCATCAAAGCGGCGTAGCTCAGTCGGTAGAGCAAGCGGCTCATAATCGCTGTGTCACCGGTTCAAGTCCGGTCGCCGCTACCCACAGTAGCCGATTGCGGGGTCGGTCTCCCGATCGGCTACTCTTTTATGCGTTCGATCCGTCCATTAGTCCGTCAAGGAGCACTCACGTGGCTGCCACCGACGTCCGCCCGAAGATCACGCTGGCCTGCGTGGAGTGCAAGGAGCGGAACTACATCACCAAGAAGAACCGGCGTAACAACCCGGACCGCATGGAGATGAAGAAGCACTGCCCGCGCTGCAACTCGCACACCGCGCACCGCGAGACCCGCTGACACTGGCGAAGTCTCGAATATAGGCAACGTCATGAGGTCGTCCCCTTCAATGGGGGCGACCTCGTGTCGTTTCCGCGTACGCGCGATCATCTGAATCTTCGCGGTCATCAGAGTCCTCGCGATCATCCGAGTCCTCGCGCTCATTTGATCCCGGCGATCATTTCGTCTCGTCCATCTCGTTCAATCAGGAGGTAGGGAGCCATGGCGCTCGACCAGTCCTTCGTCGGGCGGAGCTACCCGCCCACCGACCCCTACGAGGTCGGCCGGGAGAAGATCCGCGAATTCGCGGTCGCGGTGGGGGACGCCAATCCCGTCTACACCGACGCCGAGGCCGCCAAGGCCGCCGGCCACCAGGACGTGATCGCCCCGCCGACCTTCGTCTTCGCGATCACCTTCGCGGCCGCGGGCCAGGTCGTCGCCGACCCGCAGCTCGGCCTGGACTACAGCCGGGTCGTCCACGGCGACCAGCGCTTCGCGTACACCCGCCCCGTCCGGGCCGGCGACCGCCTCTCGGTGACCTCCACCATCGAGGCCGTGAAGACCCTGGCCGGCAACGACATCATCGACATCCGCGGCGAGGTCCACGACGAGACCGGCGAGCACGTGGTGACGGCGTGGACGAAGCTCGTCTCCCGCGCCCCCGAGGAGGCCTGAGATGACCGCGCAGATCAAGTACGACGACGTCGAGGTCGGCACCGAGCTCCCCGCCGCGTCCTTCCCCGTGACCCGCGCCACGCTCGTGCAGTACGCGGGCGCCTCCGGCGACTTCAACCCGATCCACTGGAACGAGAAGTTCGCCAAGGAGGTCGGGCTGCCGGACGTGATCGCACACGGCATGTTCACCATGGCCCAGGCGATCCGCGTCGTCACCGACTGGGTCGGCGACCCGGGCGCGGTCGTCGACTACGGCGTGCGCTTCACCAACCCGGTCGTCGTGCCGAACGACGACAAGGGCGCCGTGATCGAGGTCACCGCCAAGGTCGCCGCCAAGCTGGACGACCGCCAGGTCCGCGTCGACCTCGTCGCCCTCGCCGGCGGCCAGAAGGTCCTCGGCCGCTCCCGGGCGGTCGTCACGCTCGCCTGAGCCGCAGCACACGTACGGTACGGTCCGTGGCCCCGCAGGGATGCGAGGGCACGGACCGTACTCTTGTCCACGTGCAGGAACTCCACCACGCCCCCCTCGCCCCCCTGACCACCTTCCGCCTCGGCGGCCCCGCCACCCGTCTGGTGACCGCGACCACCGACGCCGAGGTGGTCGAAGCCGTCCGCGCGGCCGACGACAGCGGCACCCCGCTCCTCGTCATCGGCGGCGGCAGCAACCTGGTCATCGGCGACCGCGGCTTCGACGGCACCGCCCTGCGCATCGCCACCACCGGCTTCCACCTCGACGGCACCACCCTGGAGCTCGCCGCGGGCGAGAACTGGTCCGACGCCGTCGCCCGCACCGTCGATGCCGGCCTCGCCGGCATCGAATGCCTCGCCGGTATCCCCGGCTCCGCCGGCGCCACCCCGATCCAGAACGTCGGGGCGTACGGCCAAGAGGTCTGCGACACCATCACCGAGGTCGTCGCCTACGACCGCACCCGCCGCGAGACGGTCACCCTGACCGCCGCCGAGTGCGCCTTCCGCTACCGCAACAGCCTCTTCAAGGACCAGCCCGACCGGTACGTCGTCCTGCGCGTCCGCTTCGCCCTCGAGGACGCCGGCGGGCTCTCCGCGCCGATCAAGTACCCCGAGACCGCCCGCGCCCTCGGCGTCGAGGCCGGCGACCGCGTCCCGGCCGCCACCGCCCGCGAGACCGTGCTGCGCCTGCGCGCCGGCAAGGGCATGGTCCTCGACCCCGCCGACCACGACACCTGGTCCGCCGGCTCCTTCTTCCACAACCCGATCCTCACCGACGAGGCGTACGCGGCCTTCCTCGCCCGCGTCCAGGACCGCCTCGGCGCGGAGGTCACCCCGCCCGCCTACGCCGCCGGCGAGGGTCGTACGAAGACCAGCGCCGCCTGGCTGATCGACAAGGCCGGCTTCACCAAGGGCTACGGCACCGGCCCCGCCCGGATCTCCACCAAGCACACCCTCGCCCTGACCAACCGGGGCGAGGCCACCACCGAGGACCTCCTCGCCCTCGCCCGCGAGGTCGTCGCGGGCGTCCACGCCGCCTTCGGCGTCACCCTGGTCAACGAGCCGGTGACGGTCGGCGTCAGCCTCTGAGGAGCCCCGGCCGCCATGCTCTGTCCACTGCACGGGGCCGGTACGGACCCCACCCGCCTGGTGGGACGCGCCATCAGCCGCATCGTCGCGTCCTGGCACGTCTACGAGGGCGAGCGCTCCGAGGTGCCGCTCGACGTCTGGCTCATCGACAGCGAGGGCGACTCGACCCGGATCAGCACCGGGTCCGACGGCTGCCTCATCGTCGAGTCGGCCGCGCCGCACGAGCCGTACGACATGGGGGAGTGGGGCCGCATCGAGGTCGGCGAGGACCTCGGCGACCACCCCTTCCTGCGCCACCTCGGCGAGACCGTCGCCCGGGTGGCCGAGTTCGCGGCGCCCGGCACCGGGCGCACGCAGCTGGAGATCGGCTTCGGCGAGGGCGACCGGGTACGGGCCGACTGCTGGGAGGGCGACCTGCGGCTGACGCGCTGACCTGTGGCTCTGTGGCTCTGTGGCTACGTGGTGAGCCAGTGGTCGATGCCGGTCAGCAGCTTGTCCTGGACGTCCGGGGGCGCCGCCGAGCCGCGGACCGACTGGCGGGCCAGCTCGGCGAGCTCCGCGTCCGTGAACCCGTGGTGGCGGCGGGCGATCTCGTACTGGGCCGCCAGGCGCGAGCCGAACAGCAGCGGGTCGTCCGCGCCCAGCGCCATCGGCACGCCCGCCTCGAACAGGGTCCGCAGCGGGACGTCCTCGGGCCGCTCGTAGACGCCGAGCGCCACGTTGGAGGCCGGGCAGACCTCGCAGGTGACCTTCGCCTCGGCGAGGCGGCGCAGCAGCCGCGGATCCTCGGCCGCCCGCACCCCGTGCCCGATGCGGGCCGCGTGCAGATCGTCCAGGCAGTCCCGGACCGAGGCCGGGCCGGTGAGCTCGCCGCCGTGCGGGGCCGCGAGGAGGCCGCCCTCGCGGGCGATGGCGAAGGCGCGGTCGAAGTCGCGGGCCATGCCGCGGCGCTCGTCGTTGGAGAGCCCGAAGCCGACGATGCCGCGGTCGGCGTAGCGGACGGCCAGGCGGGCCAGGGTGCGGGCGTCGAGGGGGTGCTTCATGCGGTTGGCGGCGATCAGCACCCGGATGCCGAGGCCGGTGTGGCGCGAGGCCTCCTCGACCGCGTCCAGGATGATCTCGACCGCCGGGATCATGCCGCCGAGCAGCGGGGCGTACGAGGTGGGGTCGACCTGGATCTCCAGCCAGCCGCTGCCGTCACGCACGTCCTCCTCGGCCGCTTCGCGGACCAGGCGGTGGATGTCGTCGGGCTCGCGCAGGCACGAGCGGGCGGCGTCGTACAGCCGCTGGAAGCGGAACCAGCCGCGTTCGTCCGTGGCGCGGAGTTTGGGCGGCTCGCCGGCGGTCAGGGCGTCGGGCAGCCGGACGCCGTACTTGTCGGCGAGGTCGAGGAGGGTCGATGGGCGCATCGAGCCGGTGAAGTGCAGGTGGAGGTGGGCTTTCGGCAGAAGCGTGAGATCGCGTACGTGCTCCATCTGGTGATCCTGCCGTACCGCTGCGCTCGGCGGGAGGGTTTTCCCGGTCGGGTTCCGCCCGAACGCGGTACCGGGCCGGGGCCGGGGCGGGGTGGCGCGGCCGCGTGGGTGACGCCGCTGCGCGGAGCCATCACCCCACCCCGCCCCTTCCCGAAACCGGGGCTCCGCCCCAGACCCCGCGCCTCGAACGCCGGCGGGGCTGATCTTTCAGCCCCGCCGGCGTTTGAGGCGAACCGGGTCCGGGCGGAGCCCGGTTTCGGGAAGGGGCGGGGAGGGGACAGGCTCCGCGCAGCGGCAGCCCGCAGCGCAACCGGCAGCGCAACCGGCAGCGGGACCGGCCCGCAGGGGTTGCCCCCGGCGGGAACGGCGGAGCGGCGCCGCCCCGGGTGGGGTGGCGCCGCTCCGGAGGGGTGGGTCAGGCCTTGGCCTCGGCCAGGAGCTTCTGGATGCGGGACACGCCCTCGACCAGGTCCTCGTCGCCCAGGGCGTAGGACAGGCGCAGGTAGCCCGGGGTACCGAAGGCCTCGCCGGGGACGACCGCGACCTCGGCCTCGTCGAGGATCAGGGAGGCCAGCTCCGCCGAGGTCTGCGGCCGCTTGCCGCGGATCTCCTTGCCCAGGAGGGACTTGACCGAGGGGTAGGCGTAGAACGCGCCCTCCGGCGTCGGGCAGACGACACCCTCGATGTCGTTCAGCATCTTGACCATCGTCTGGCGGCGGCGGTCGAAGGCCTTGCGCATCTCCGCCACCGCGTCGAGGTTCCCGGAGACCGCCGCGATGGCGGCCACCTGGGCCACGTTCGACACGTTGGACGTGGCGTGCGACTGCAGGTTGGTCGCGGCCTTGATGACGTCCTGCGGCCCGATGACCCAGCCCACGCGCCAGCCCGTCATGGCGTACGTCTTGGCGACGCCGTTGACGATGATGCACTTGTCGCGCAGCGCCGGCACCAGCACGGGCAGCGAGGTGAACTTCGCGTCCCCGTACACCAGGTGCTCGTAGATCTCGTCGGTCAGGACCCACAGGCCGTGCTCGGCGGCCCACTCGCCGATCGCCTTCGCGTCCTCCTCGCTGTAGACCGCGCCGGTCGGGTTCGAGGGGGAGACGAACAGGACGACCTTGGTGCGCTCGGTGCGCGCGGCCTCCAGCTGCTCGACGGAGACCCGGTAGCCGGTGGTCTCGTCGGCGACGACCTCGACCGGGACGCCGCCGGCGAGGCGGATCGACTCGGGGTAGGTGGTCCAGTACGGGGCCGGGACGATGACCTCGTCACCCGGGTCCAGGATCGCGGCGAAGGCGTTGTAGATGGCCTGCTTGCCGCCGTTGGTGACCAGGACCTGCGACGCCTCGACCTCGTAGCCGGAGTCGCGCAGGGTCTTCTCGGCGATGGCCTTCTTCAGCTCGGGCAGGCCGCCGGCCGGCGTGTAGCGGTGGAACTTCGGGTCGCGGCAGGCCTCGACCGCGGCCTCGACGATGTAGTCCGGGGTCGGGAAGTCGGGCTCGCCCGCACCGAAGCCGATGACCGGGCGCCCGGCGGCCTTCAGGGCCTTGGCCTTGGCATCGACGGCGAGGGTGGCGGACTCGGAGATGGCGCCGATGCGGGCGGACACGCGGCGCTCGGAGGAAGGCGTTGCAGAGGTCATACGGCCATCGTCCCAGACGCCTCAAAGCCGCCGCACACCGTTTCAGACATCGGACGGACCACCCGTATCTGTGCTCTGTTCGACGTCAGGGCCCGGAACACGTACACTCACCTCTCGTTGGACCTCGCCGACCACTCCAGAGCGTGAGCACTCCGTGCACTCGCCCGGATGCGGTAGGTTGGGGGACGCAAAGGGTCGTAGCTCAATTGGTAGAGCACTGGTCTCCAAAACCAGCGGTTGGGGGTTCGAGTCCCTCCGGCCCTGCTCCACACTCCTTCTCGGATGTGTGCGCAGGTACGTACTTCGATGCAACGCCGTGCGGCGCAACCGGGCGCGGTCACGGCCACGACCCGGATTCAGGTGAGAGACGTGACGGACGCCCTGGGCTCCATCGACATGCCTGACGCCGAGGACGACACCCGCGAGAAGAAGGCCCGCAAGGGTGGCAAGCGCGGGAAGAAGGGTCCTCTGGGCCGGCTCGCGCTGTTCTACCGCCAGATCATCGCGGAGCTCCGCAAGGTCGTCTGGCCGACCCGCAACCAGCTCACGACGTACACCACCGTGGTGATTGTCTTCGTCGTCATCATGATCGGTCTGGTGACCGTGATTGACTATGGGTTCCAGGAAGCCATCAAGTTCGTCTTCGGCTGATCCTCGCGGAGGGCGGCGCCTTGATGGGTGCCGCCCGTTTTCGCATGTTCCACCACCTTTTGTATCCAGGAAGAAGCAGCCACCGTGTCTGACCCGAACCTGAACGCGAGCCACGACTCCGTCGAGTCCGTCGAGGACGAGCTCGACATCGTCGAGGCGGCAGACGCTGTGGACCCCGACGAGGCGGAGCTCGCCGACGCCGAGGCCGGTGTCGCCGCCGAGGAGACCGCGCTGCACCTCGACGACGAGGCCGACGAGGTCGAAGAGGCCGACGAGGACGAGGCCGACGAGGACGAGGCCCCGGTCGCCGACACCGCCGAGGAGGAGGCCGAGGAGGCCGCCGCCGAGGAGGAGGCCGAGCCGGTCGACCCGATCCAGGCCCTGCGCGACGAGCTGCGCCTGCTGCCCGGCGAGTGGTACGTCATCCACACCTACGCGGGCTACGAGAAGCGCGTGAAGGCCAACCTGGAGCAGCGTGCCGTCTCGCTGAACGTCGAGGAGTTCATCTACCAGGCCGAGGTGCCCGAGGAAGAGATCGTCCAGATCAAGAACGGCGAGCGCAAGAACGTCCGGCAGAACAAGCTGCCCGGCTACGTTCTCGTCCGCATGGATCTGACGAACGAGTCCTGGGGCGTCGTCCGCAACACCCCGGGCGTCACCGGCTTCGTCGGCAACGCCTACGACCCGTACCCGCTGACCCTGGACGAGATCGTCAAGATGCTCGCCCCGGAGGCGCAGGAGAAGGCCGCCAAGCAGGCTGCCGAGGAGGCCGGCCTCCCGGCGCCCGCCGTCAAGCGCACCATCGAGGTCCTGGACTTCGAGGTGGGCGACTCGGTCACCGTCACCGACGGCCCGTTCGCGACGCTGCAGGCGACCATCAACGAGATCAACCCGGACTCGAAGAAGGTCAAGGGCCTCGTCGAGATCTTCGGCCGCGAGACCCCGGTCGAGCTGAGCTTCGACCAGATCCAGAAGAACTGATCTTCTGAACCGCAGCTTCCGGACAGGTCAGACCGCCCCGCAAAGGGCCGTCTGACCTGCTCGGTTTTAAGCCCCGCTCCGATACCCGTTATCGTGGTGCGGTATGCCTCCATCCGGATGACCGGATCGGCGGCGAAAAACTCTCACTAGGACCCGGAGAGAGCAATGCCTCCCAAGAAGAAGAAGATCACGGGGCTTATCAAGCTCCAGATCAACGCCGGTGCGGCCAACCCGGCCCCGCCGGTCGGCCCCGCGCTGGGTCAGCACGGCGTCAACATCATGGAGTTCTGCAAGGCCTACAACGCCGCGACCGAGTCGCAGCGTGGCATGGTCGTGCCGGTGGAGATCACGGTCTACGAGGACCGTTCCTTCACCTTCGTCACCAAGACCCCGCCGGCCGCGCGCCTCATCCTGAAGCACGCGGGCGTGGAGAAGGGCTCTGGCACGCCGCACAAGGACAAGGTCGCCAAGCTGACGGCTGCCCAGGTCCGCGAGATCGCCGAGCTGAAGATGCCCGACCTGAACGCCAACGACATCGACGCCGCCATGAAGATCATCTCTGGCACCGCGCGCTCGATGGGCGTCACCGTCGAAGGCTGAAGCAGCCAACCCCTTGCAACACCAGTGGTAGGGCCAAGCGCTGGCCCGCACCACGACTCCACGCCTGAACACGAAACACAGGAGCAGAAGTGAAGCGCAGCAAGAATCTCCGCGCTGCGGACGCCAAGGTCGACCGGGAGAAGCAGTACGCCCCGCTCGAGGCCGTCCGTCTCGCCAAGGAGACCTCCACGACCAAGTTCGACGCCACCGTCGAGGTCGCCTTCCGCCTGGGTGTCGACCCGCGCAAGGCCGACCAGATGGTCCGCGGCACCGTGAACCTCCCGCACGGCACCGGTAAGACCGCCCGGGTCCTGGTCTTCGCGACCGGTGACCGTGCTGCGGCCGCGGAAGCCGCCGGCGCCGACATCGTCGGCGACGACGAGCTGATCAACGAGATCGCCAAGGGCAACCGCCTGAACGAGTTCGACGCGGTTGTCGCCACCCCGGACCTCATGGGCAAGGTCGGCCGCCTCGGCCGCGTGCTCGGTCCCCGTGGCCTGATGCCGAACCCGAAGACCGGCACCGTCACCATGGACGTCGCCAAGGCTGTCACCGAGATCAAGGGTGGCAAGATCGAGTTCCGTGTCGACAAGCACTCGAACCTGCACTTCATCATCGGCAAGGTCTCCTTCTCCGATGAGCAGCTGGTCGAGAACTACGGCGCGGCCCTGGACGAGATCCTGCGTCTGAAGCCGTCCGCCGCGAAGGGCCGCTACCTGAAGAAGGCCGCCCTGACCACCACCATGGGCCCCGGCATCCAGCTGGACCCGAACCGCACCCGGAACCTCCTCGTCGAGGAAGACCCGGCCGCGGTCTGAGCCTGACGGCTCAGCTCCACCGAGCGGTACTGCGGGCCCCCCACCTCCCTTCACCGGGAGGCGGGGGGCCCGTCCGCGTTTCCGGTACGTCTCGCTCCGCTCACATTTGGCACCCGGCGGCCGAAAATGTGTCTTGTGCGGGGCTTACCGACTAGTAGGGTCTGGGGTAATCGATCATCGATCATCAGGGGTGGGGACCTCCATGCTTGCGTACCGCAAGAAGACCGTCGGCGCCGCGCTGAGCGCCGTCCTGCTCGTGGCGGGGGCCACGGCGTGCCAGAACGGCAAGAAGGACGACTCGGGCAAGGCGGCCGCCGGCTCGCCGTCCGCCTCCGCGCCCGCGGCCAAGGGCGGGGCCGCCCAGGCGACCCCGGCCGCGCTCCTGGACGGCGCGCGCAAGGCGTCCGAGGAGATCAGCTCGCTCCGCTACACGATGACGGGCAGCACCCCGGACGGCAGCTTCACGGGCGACGTCTCCGCCATCCTCAAGCCGCAGACGGCCATGAGCATGAAGATGAGCTCGCCGACCGAGCCGGGCCAGCAGGTCGAGATCCGGCTGGTCGACGGGGCCATGTACATGGGCGCCGAGGGCAAGTGGCTCAAGTTCGACCTCAAGGCCCTGGACCCGAAGGCGGCCGACGGGATGAACTCGCTCGGCAAGGCCCCGCAGACCCCCGAGAACCCGGCGGACCGGGCCGACGACCTGCTCCAGTCGAAGGACATCAAGGTGGTGGGCGAGGAGACCCTCGACGGGCAGAAGACCCAGCACCTCAGCGGCACGGTGACCCTGGAGCAGATGCGGGCCTCCGCCGCGAGCGCCGACCCCGCGACCAAGCAGCGCCGCGAGCGGTCGCTGCAGCCCCTGGAGCAGCAGGGCATCACCAGCATGGTCGTCGACATGTGGATCGACGACGCGCACCACACCAAGCAGGTCCGCACCCAGGGCAAGGGCACGAAGGGGGCGGTGGACGTGACCATCAAGCTGCTCGACTACAACAAGCCGGTCGACGTGGCCGCCCCGCCCGCCGACCAGGTCATGGACCTCGGCGAGATGATGAAGAACTCGGGGGAAGGCTCCGCCTGATGTACGGCACCAAGACGGTTCGGACCCGGACCGGCGCCGCCCTCGCGGGCGGCGCCCTGCTCCTGGCGGGCCTGACGGCCTGCGGCGGTGCGGACAAGGGCGGAGCGGCCGGGGCGGGCGGCAAGCCCGCCGCGGCCCGGCAGTCGCCGCAGGAGGCCGTCAAGGCGGCCTACACCAAGACCCTGCAGGCGAAGACCGCCTCGTTCCGGTACAAGAACGCCGGGGCCGACGGCAAGACCACCGAGGTCTCGGGTACCAAGAACTGGTACCCGACCGCCCACGAGCTGGTCCAGCCGAGCGGCAAGCGGCAGGTCCTGCTGCCCGGCGCGATCTACACGGAGCTGGACAAGCCCCTGGAGGGCAAGGACTGGATGAAGATCGACCAGTCCAAGGGCGACAAGCCCCCGGCCCGGTTCGAGGACACCCCCGTCGAGTTCCTCGCGCTGATGATCGACCAGCCCGGCGTGAGCCACGTGGGCACCGAGCAGGCGGGCGGCGCGGCCGCCGAGCACTACCGCGGCACGTTCACGCTCGACCAGCTGCTGGTCAGCGACGAGAAGAGCCGGCTGGTGCCGGACGCCGAGCGGGCGACCCTGCGCGAGGCCCTGAAGCGGACCAAGGTCACCTCGTACGCCCTCGACGTGTGGATCGACAAGGACGGCCATCCGGTCAAGGTCGAGGGGCAGCGGACCGACGACAAGGGCGTCGACCGGATCGCCTCGGAGTTCTCGCAGTACGGCACGGCTCCGACCGTGCAGGCCCCGCCGGCCGACAAGACCGCCGACTTCGACGCCGTGATGAAGGGCGTCAGGGACTCGATCGCGGAGACGGACAAGAAGCTGGAAGGCCTCGGGCGCTGACCGATTTGCCTGACCGGCGACCCGTCGTCTAACCTTCCACAGAAGCCAAAGACCGCTGGTCGTTGCTGTGCCCGCGAGGGTGCGGCGGCCGAAGGATCCGCTTACTGCGGACGACCCGCGCAGGTGACTGTGGAAGCGCTCCCGGATTTCGGTCCGGTCGAGCTACGCCCTGGCGCCTGCGCCGGGGCGTTTTGTATGTCAGTCCCTTCTGCGCGGTCCTCATCACCCGGAAGGAGGCCGACGCTCTATGGCAAGGCCCGACAAGGCTGCCGCGGTAGCCGAGCTGGAGGACATGTTCCGCAGCTCGAACGCCGCTGTGCTGACCGAGTACACGGGGCTCACCGTTGCGCAGCTCAAGACGCTGCGTCGTTCGCTCGGTGAGAACGCCCAGTACGCCGTGGTGAAGAACACGCTGACCAAGATTGCGGCCAACTCGGCCGGGATCACCGCGCTGGACGAGCACCTTGCTGGTTCGACCGCGGTCGCCTTCGTCACCGGTGACCCGGTGGAGTCGGCGAAGGCTCTGCGTGACTTCGCCAAGGACAACCCGAAGCTCGTCATCAAGGGCGGTGTCCTTGACGGCAAGGCGCTGTCCGCCGACGAGATCAAGAAGCTTGCGGACCTCGAGTCCCGCGAGGTTCTGCTCGCCAAGCTGGCGGGCGCCATGAAGGGCAAGCAGTCCCAGACTGCCGCGCTCTTCCAGGCGCTTCCCTCGAAGTTCATCCGCACCGCGGAGGCGCTTCGTGCCAAGCTCGACGAGCAGGGCGGTGCCGAGTAATTCGGCTCGCGCATTGATCCGCGCCGCCTAGTGCGCGGGTCGTAGCGGGCCGTTACGCCCGCCTTTCGATACCTCTCGGCACCAGCCGAATTAATGGAAGGATCGCCCATCATGGCGAAGCTGTCCCAGGACGACCTGCTCGCTCAGTTCGAGGAGATGACCCTCATCGAGCTCGCCGAGTTCGTGAAGGCCTTCGAGGAGAAGTTCGACGTCACCGCGGCCGCCCCGGTTGCCGTTGCCGCCGCCGGCGCCCCGGGCGCCCCGGCCGCCGAGGTCGAGGAGAAGGACGAGTTCGACGTCATCCTCACCGGCGCCGGCGACAAGAAGATCCAGGTCATCAAGGTCGTGCGTGAGCTGACCTCCCTGGGTCTGAAGGAGGCCAAGGACCTCGTCGACGGCACCCCGAAGCCGGTCCTCGAGAAGGTCAACAAGGAGGCCGCTGACAAGGCCGCCGAGGCCCTCAAGGGCGCCGGTGCCTCCGTCGAGGTCAAGTAACACCTCTGAGGCCGCCTGACGGCCTCTGCGAAGGGCGATCACTCGAAAGGGTGGTCGCCCTTCGGCGTACCCGGCAGTGCCTGACTTGCCCTGGTCTCGTTGGGGAGTAGGGTGATCATCGTTGCTCCGCGCCGGGGGCCCGAGATGATCCGCTCGGAGCAGGGGGCCTTGACGAACGGCACGCGGCGCGCAATTCTCAGAGCCGTTGTGGCTCGGCCCGGCTCGATCCGAGATCCGCAGGCAGGGATCGGAGATCCGAGGCATGGATCGACTACGAAGAGGGCAGTACTGATACGCGCTCTGTGTACGAGGAGCGCGCCGCAGGGACAGCAGGGTTGGTTTTTGACGGACGTGGGGAAGGCCTGTTGCCGGTTGCCGGAAACCTGGTCTGGACATCAGTGAGCCGAGTGGCTACACTGACCCTTTGCGCTGCCTGTTAGCTGTCCCCTGCCCGTCGCCAGGGGCATGCCCACGCTCGAGCACACGTGACTGATGCGCCCTGACCTGGCCTTTCGGCCGGATCGGGGGGTCTCTCACCGCGGTGTCGACTGGGACCGGTACGCGCGTAGTGAGTCCGAGCCCTCGGAAGGACCCCCTCTTGGCCGCCTCGCGCAACGCCTCGACCAATACGAACAACGGTGCCAGCACCGCCCCGCTGCGCATCTCCTTTGCAAAGATCAAGGAGCCCCTCGAGGTTCCGAACCTCCTGGCGCTGCAGACCGAGAGCTTTGACTGGCTGCTCGGCAATGCCGCCTGGAAGTCTCGCGTCGAGTCGGCGCTCGAGAGTGGACAGGACGTCCCTACCAAGTCCGGTCTGGAGGAGATCTTCGAGGAGATCTCGCCGATCGAGGACTTCTCCGGGTCGATGTCGCTGACCTTCCGCGACCACCGGTTCGAGCCGGCGAAGAACTCCGTCGACGAGTGCAAGGAGCGCGACTTCACGTACGCGGCGCCGCTCTTCGTCACGGCCGAGTTCACGAACAACGAGACCGGTGAGATCAAGTCTCAGACGGTCTTCATGGGCGACTTCCCGCTCATGACCAACAAGGGCACCTTCGTGATCAACGGCACCGAGCGTGTCGTCGTGTCGCAGCTGGTGCGCTCCCCCGGTGTCTACTTCGACTCCTCCATCGACAAGACGTCCGACAAGGACATCTTCTCCGCCAAGATCATCCCGTCCCGGGGTGCCTGGCTGGAGATGGAGGTCGACAAGCGCGACATGGTCGGTGTCCGCATCGACCGCAAGCGCAAGCAGTCCGTCACCGTCCTCCTCAAGGCCCTCGGCTGGACCACCGAGCAGATCCTCGAGGAGTTCGGCGAGTACGAGTCCATGCGCGCCACCCTGGAGAAGGACCACACCCAGGGCCAGGACGACGCGCTGCTCGACATCTACCGCAAGCTCCGTCCGGGCGAGCCGCCGACGCGCGAGGCCGCCCAGACGCTGCTGGAGAACCTCTACTTCAACCCGAAGCGCTACGACCTCGCGAAGGTCGGCCGCTACAAGGTCAACAAGAAGCTGGGCGCGGACGAGCCGCTCGACGCCGGCGTGCTGACCGTCGACGACATCATCGCGACGATCAAGTACCTGGTGAAGCTCCACGCGGGCGAGACCGAGACCATCGGCGAGTCCGGCCGTTCGATCGTCGTCGAGACCGACGACATCGACCACTTCGGCAACCGTCGTCTGCGCAACGTCGGCGAGCTCATCCAGAACCAGGTCCGCACGGGTCTGGCGCGTATGGAGCGCGTCGTGCGCGAGCGCATGACCACCCAGGACGTCGAGGCGATCACGCCGCAGACCCTGATCAACATCCGGCCGGTCGTCGCCTCCATCAAGGAGTTCTTCGGCACCAGCCAGCTGTCGCAGTTCATGGACCAGAACAACCCGCTGTCTGGTCTGACCCACAAGCGCCGTCTCTCCGCGCTCGGCCCCGGTGGTCTGAGCCGTGAGCGGGCCGGCTTCGAGGTCCGTGACGTGCACCCGTCCCACTACGGACGCATGTGCCCGATCGAGACCCCCGAAGGCCCGAACATCGGTCTGATCGGTTCGCTCGCCTCGTACGGCCGCGTCAACGCGTTCGGCTTCGTCGAGACGCCGTACCGCAAGGTCGTCGACGCCCAGGTGACCGACGAGGTCGACTACCTGACCGCCGACGAGGAAGACCGCTTCGTCATCGCCCAGGCCAACGCGCGCCTGGACGAGGAGCTGCGCTTCGCCGAGGGCCGCGTCCTGGTCCGCCGCCGCGGCGGCGAGGTCGACTACGTGCCCGGCACGGACGTGGACTACATGGACGTCTCGCCGCGCCAGATGGTGTCGGTCGCGACCGCCATGATCCCCTTCCTCGAGCACGACGACGCCAACCGTGCCCTCATGGGCGCGAACATGATGCGCCAGGCCGTTCCGCTCATCAAGGCGGAGGCGCCGCTCGTCGGCACCGGCATGGAGTACCGCTGCGCCGTCGACGCCGGCGACTCCATCAAGGCGGAGAAGGACGGTGTCGTCCAGGAGGTCTCGGCCGACTACATCACCGTCGCCAACGACGACGGCACGTACACCACGTACCGCGTCGCCAAGTTCTCCCGCTCGAACCAGGGCACCTCGGTCAACCAGAAGGTCATCGTCAACGAGGGCGACCGCGTCATCGACGGCCAGGTCCTCGCCGACGGTCCGGCCACCGAGAACGGCGAGATGGCGCTGGGCAAGAACCTGCTCGTCGCGTTCATGCCGTGGGAGGGCCACAACTACGAGGACGCGATCATCCTGTCGCAGCGCCTCGTGCAGGACGACGTCCTCTCCTCGATCCACATCGAGGAGCACGAGGTCGACGCCCGTGACACCAAGCTGGGCCCCGAGGAGATCACCCGGGACATCCCGAACGTCTCCGAGGAGGTCCTCGCCGACCTCGACGAGCGCGGCATCATCCGCATCGGTGCGGACGTCGTCGCCGGCGACATCCTGGTCGGCAAGGTCACCCCGAAGGGTGAGACCGAGCTGACCCCCGAGGAGCGCCTGCTCCGCGCGATCTTCGGTGAGAAGGCGCGCGAGGTGCGCGACACCTCCCTGAAGGTCCCGCACGGCGAGATCGGCAAGGTCATCGGCGTCCGCGTCTTCGACCGCGAGGAGGGCGACGAGCTTCCCCCGGGCGTGAACCAGCTGGTCCGCGTCTACGTCGCCCAGAAGCGCAAGATCACCGACGGTGACAAGCTCGCCGGCCGCCACGGCAACAAGGGTGTCATCTCCAAGATCCTCCCGATCGAGGACATGCCGTTCCTCGAGGACGGCACCCCGGTCGACATCATCCTGAACCCGCTGGGTGTCCCGTCCCGAATGAACCCGGGACAGGTCCTGGAGATCCACCTCGGCTGGCTCGCCAGCCGCGGCTGGGACGTCTCCGGCCTGGCGGAGGAGTGGGCCGAGCGACTGAAGGCCATCGGCGCCGACCGCGTCGAGCCCGGCACCAACGTCGCCACCCCCGTGTTCGACGGCGCCCGCGAGGACGAGCTCGCCGGCCTGTTCGAGCACACCATCCCGAACCGCGACGGCGACCGCCTGGTCCTGCCGTCGGGCAAGGCGCGCCTGTTCGACGGCCGCTCCGGCGAGCCGTTCCCGGACCCGATCTCGGTCGGGTACATGTACATCCTCAAGCTCCACCACCTGGTCGACGACAAGCTCCACGCCCGTTCGACCGGTCCGTACTCGATGATCACGCAGCAGCCGCTGGGTGGTAAGGCGCAGTTCGGTGGCCAGCGCTTCGGTGAGATGGAGGTGTGGGCGCTCGAGGCGTACGGCGCCGCCTACGCCCTCCAGGAGCTGCTGACCATCAAGTCCGACGACGTCACCGGCCGAGTGAAGGTCTACGAGGCCATCGTCAAGGGCGAGAACATCCCCGAGCCGGGCATTCCCGAGTCCTTCAAGGTGCTCATCAAGGAAATGCAGTCGCTCTGCCTCAACGTGGAGGTGCTGTCCTCGGACGGCATGTCCATCGAGATGCGCGACACCGACGAGGACGTCTTCCGCGCTGCGGAGGAGCTCGGTATCGACCTGTCCCGGCGCGAGCCGAGCAGCGTCGAAGAGGTCTGACGGGCCTGGCGGGGGCTCCCACGAGGAGCCCCCGCCGTCCCCGGGACCGTTCAGACCACTGATCAAGAGACACGACCCCGAAAGAGGGATTGACGCACAGTGCTCGACGTCAACTTCTTCGACGAGCTGCGGATCGGCCTTGCCACCGCGGACGACATCCGTACCTGGTCGCACGGCGAGGTAAAGAAGCCGGAGACCATCAACTACCGCACCCTGAAGCCCGAGAAGGACGGACTCTTCTGCGAGAAGATCTTCGGCCCCACCCGGGACTGGGAGTGCTACTGCGGCAAGTACAAGCGTGTCCGCTTCAAGGGCATCATCTGTGAGCGCTGTGGCGTCGAGGTCACGCGCGCCAAGGTGCGCCGTGAGCGGATGGGCCACATCGAGCTTGCCGCTCCCGTCACCCACATCTGGTACTTCAAGGGCGTCCCGTCGCGCCTGGGCTACCTGCTGGACCTCGCGCCGAAGGACCTCGAGAAGGTCATCTACTTCGCCGCGTACATGATCACGTTCGTCGACGACGAGCGCCGCCAGCGCGACCTGCCGTCGCTGGAGGCCCACGTCTCCGTCGAGCGCCAGCAGATCGAGAACCGCCGCGACGCCGACCTCGAGGCCCGCGCCAAGAAGCTCGAGTCCGACCTGGCCGAGCTCGAGGCCGAGGGCGCCAAGGCCGACGTGCGCCGCAAGGTGCGCGAGGGCGCCGAGCGCGAGATGAAGCAGCTCCGCGACCGCGCTCAGCGCGAGATCGACCGCCTCGACGAGGTGTGGAACCGCTTCAAGAACCTCAAGGTCCAGGACCTCGAGGGCGACGAGCTCCTCTACCGCGAGCTGCGTGACCGCTTCGGCACGTACTTCGACGGCTCGATGGGTGCCGCGGCGCTGCAGAAGCGCCTGGAGTCCTTCGACCTGGAGGAGGAGGCCGAGCGCCTCCGCGAGATCATCCGTACCGGCAAGGGCCAGAAGAAGACCCGTGCGCTCAAGCGCCTCAAGGTCGTCTCCGCGTTCCTGCAGACCAGCAACAGCCCCAAGGGCATGGTGCTCGACTGCGTGCCGGTCATCCCGCCGGACCTGCGTCCGATGGTGCAGCTGGACGGTGGCCGCTTCGCGACCTCCGACCTGAACGACCTGTACCGCCGCGTGATCAACCGCAACAACCGTCTGAAGCGCCTTCTCGACCTCGGTGCGCCCGAGATCATCGTGAACAACGAGAAGCGCATGCTCCAGGAGGCGGTCGACGCCCTCTTCGACAACGGCCGCCGCGGCCGCCCGGTCACGGGCCCCGGCAACCGTCCGCTGAAGTCCCTCAGCGACATGCTGAAGGGCAAGCAGGGTCGCTTCCGTCAGAACCTTCTCGGCAAGCGCGTGGACTACTCCGCGCGTTCCGTGATCGTCGTCGGTCCGCAGCTGAAGCTGCACCAGTGCGGTCTGCCCAAGGCCATGGCGCTGGAGCTCTTCAAGCCGTTCGTGATGAAGCGCCTGGTCGACCTGAACCACGCGCAGAACATCAAGTCGGCCAAGCGCATGGTCGAGCGCGGCCGCACCGTCGTGTACGACGTCCTCGAAGAGGTCATCGCCGAGCACCCGGTGCTGCTGAACCGTGCGCCCACGCTGCACCGCCTCGGCATCCAGGCCTTCGAGCCGCAGCTGGTCGAGGGCAAGGCCATCCAGATCCACCCGCTCGTCTGCACCGCGTTCAACGCGGACTTCGACGGTGACCAGATGGCCGTCCACCTGCCGCTCTCCGCGGAGGCGCAGGCCGAGGCCCGCATCCTGATGCTGTCCTCGAACAACATCCTCAAGCCGGCCGACGGCCGCCCGGTCACGATGCCGACCCAGGACATGGTCCTCGGTCTGTTCTTCCTGACCACGGACGGCGAGCTGCGCAACGTCAAGGGCGAGGGCCGTGCGTTCGGCTCCACGGCCGAGGCGATCATGGCGTTCGACGCGGGCGAGCTCTCGCTCCAGTCGGCCGTCGACATCCGCTTCCCGGTGGGCACCATCCCGCCGCGCGGCTGGGTCCCCCCGGTCGCCGAGGAGGGTGAGCAGGAGTTCCAGCCGGGCGACAGCTTCCGTCTGAAGACCACGCTGGGCCGTGCGCTCTTCAACGAGCTGCTGCCGGAGGACTACCCGTTCGTCGACTACTCGGTGGGCAAGAAGCAGCTCTCCGAGATCGTCAACGACCTGGCGGAGCGCTACCCCAAGGTCATCGTGGCGGCGACGCTCGACAACCTGAAGGCGGCCGGCTTCCACTGGGCGACCCGTTCCGGCGTCACCGTGGCCATCTCCGACGTCGTCGTGCCTGAGGCGAAGAAGGAGATCGTCGCGGGCTACGAGGCCCAGGACGAGAAGGTCCAGAAGCAGTACGAGCGCGGTCTGATCACCAAGGACGAGCGCACGCAGGAGCTCATCGCGATCTGGACCAAGGCGACCAACGAGGTTGCCGAGGCGATGAACGCGAACTTCCCCAAGACCAACCCCATCTTCATGATGGTTGACTCGGGTGCCCGAGGAAACATGATGCAGATGAGGCAGATCGCCGGTATGCGTGGTCTGGTGTCGAACGCGAAGAACGAGACCATCCCGCGTCCGATCAAGGCGTCCTTCCGTGAGGGCCTCACCGTTCTGGAGTACTTCATCTCCACGCACGGTGCCCGTAAGGGTCTGGCGGACACCGCCCTGCGTACCGCCGACTCGGGTTACCTGACCCGTCGTCTGGTGGACGTCTCGCAGGACGTGATCATCCGCGAGGAGGACTGCGGCACCGAGCGCGGCCTGAAGCTGAAGATCGCCGTCCGCGGCGAGGACGGCGTCCTGCGCAAGGCCGACGACGTCGAGACCTCGGTCTACGCCCGCATGCTGGCGGAGGACGTGGTCGTCGACGGCAAGGTCATCGCGCCGGCCAACGTCGACCTCGGCGACGTCCTGATCGACGCCCTCGTCGCCAACGGCGTCGAGGAGGTCAAGACCCGCTCCGTCCTGACCTGCGAGTCCGCGGTCGGCACCTGTGCCTTCTGCTACGGACGCTCGCTCGCCACCGGCAAGCTGGTCGACATCGGTGAGGCGGTCGGCATCATCGCCGCCCAGTCCATCGGTGAGCCCGGTACCCAGCTGACGATGCGTACCTTCCACACCGGTGGTGTGGCCGGTGACGACATCACCCAGGGTCTGCCGCGTGTCGTCGAGCTCTTCGAGGCCCGTACCCCGAAGGGTGTCGCCCCGATCTCCGAGGCCGCCGGCCGCGTGCGGATCGAGGAGACCGAGAAGACCAAGAAGATCGTCATCACCCCGGACGACGGCAGCGACGAGACGGCCTTCCCGATCTCCAAGCGCGCCAAGGTCATCGTCCACGAGGGCGACCACGTCGAGGTGGGCCAGAAGCTCACCGCGGGTGCCACCAACCCGCACGACGTGCTGCGCATCCTCGGCCAGCGCGCCGTCCAGGTGCACCTGGTCGGCGAGGTCCAGAAGGTCTACAACTCGCAGGGCGTGTCGATCCACGACAAGCACATCGAGATCATCATCCGGCAGATGCTGCGCCGCGTGACGATCATCGAGTCCGGCGACGCGGAGCTGCTGCCGGGCGAGCTCGTGGAGCGGTCGCGCTTCGAGACCGAGAACCGTCGTGTGGTCACCGAGGGCGGTCACCCCGCCTCCGGCCGTCCGCAGCTGATGGGTATCACCAAGGCCTCGCTGGCGACGGAGTCCTGGCTGTCGGCCGCCTCCTTCCAGGAGACGACCCGAGTCCTGACGGATGCGGCGATCAACGCCAAGTCCGACAGCCTCATCGGCCTCAAGGAGAACGTCATCATCGGTAAGCTCATCCCGGCCGGTACGGGCCTCGCCCGCTACCGCAACATCCGGGTCGAGCCGACCGAGGAGGCGAAGGCCGCGATGTACTCGGCCGTCGGCTACGACGACATCGACTACTCGCCCTTCGGTACCGGCTCCGGCCAGGCCGTTCCGCTGGAGGACTACGACTACGGCCCGTACAACGGCTAAGGGTCACCAAGAAGCCCCCGCTGCTCCGAAAGGAGCGGCGGGGGCTTCTTCGTTGCCCTGGCCGGCCTGCCCGCCGCCGAAGCAGGGGTCCGGCAAATCCAGCCCCGCCGGCGTTTGAGTGGGGGTCCCCCCGGACGGAGTCTGGGGGAGGGTCCGGGCGGGGCCCGGTGCCCGGCGGAGCCGGGTTTCTTGGGGCTCCGCCCCAAACCCCGCGCCTCAAACGCCGGCGAGGCTGAAATGGCGGACCCTTCGCTGCGCAGGCAGGCGGCGGGTGCTTACTGGGGCTCCGCCCCAGACCCCGCGCCTCAAACGCCGCCGGGGCTGGATTTGCCGGCCTCCGGTTCAGGCGTCGGCGGAGCCGGCTGGGCTTCTGGGGCGCCGCCCCGGGGTCCGTGCATTGCCGCGAGGCGGCACCATCCAGCCCGCGCGGCGTTTGAGCGCACGGGCGCGGAGCGTCCGGAACCCGGGTAGCGGCGCGTCGGTACGGGACGGCGTCGGCCCCGGTCAGGCGTGTCGGCGGCGGCGGAGGCGGGGGAGGAGGGTGGCCGCGGCCAGGGTCAGGGCGGCCAGGGCCGGCCCGGCCAGGCCCGGGATGAGGCCCCTGGGGGTGAAGGTGCAGGCGAGGTGCCGGGCGCCGGGGGCCAGGGGGAGGGACAGCAGGCCGTGGAAGGAGGCCGGGGCGGCCGGCTTGCCGTCGACGGTGCACTGCCAGCCCGGGATGTCGGTCGTGGCGAGGACGGCGGTGCCCGCGGCCGACGGCGGGAGGGTCGCCTCGATGCCGTGGCCGCCCGGCCGGACCTCGGTGGCGCCGGTCTCGGAGAGGGCGCGGATCCGGGCGTCGAGCGCGGCCCGGTCCAGGCAGCCGACCGGGTGCTCGCCGGCCGTGGCGTCCTGGGTCCGGGTCCTCACGGTGACGGCGACCGTGCCGTCCGCCGGGACCGGGCCCAGCTTCAGCACGCCGGTCATCCGGTCCTCCAGGGGCCGCTCCGTGCCACCGGAGGCGAGGGTTCCGTACAGGGCCGGAGAGAACCAGTACGCCTCCGAGCCGGGCGTGCACTGCGCGGTGTACGTCTGCTCCGTGGCCGTGCCGCCGCGGACCGTCTGCGGGACCCGGTAGACGGCGGCGCCGAGCACGTTTTCCTGGCGGGCGTAGACGCTGTCCGCCGGGTTCGGGGAGGTGAAGGCGGAGCTGCGGACCGTCACCAGCGGGGGAGCGGGGAAGCGGGTGGCCGTCCAGGAGTCCTCGGCCGGGCCCGGGTGGACCCGGGCACCGATCGAGAAGACCGCGTCCAGCACCGGGTTGTCGGCGCCGAAGAAGGTCCGGCCGTCGTTCTTGAAGCCGTAGCCGAGGGGCTCCAGGGCCTGGTAGGTGGCCTCCGGGAGGTAGCTGCTGTAGTACTGCGGCCCCTGCGCGCCGAGGGCGAGGGCGTCGTTGTACGCGGTCTGCGGCGCGCCCGAGTCGGTCCGGTAGGCCGGCCAGCCGTCGACGTCCCGGACGGCCTGCCCGTGCGCGGTGATCGAGCGGTTGGAGGTGGGGACCGGCTTGGCCCACCGCTCGCGCGAGCGCCGGGCGTCGGCGTTCGCCGCGGCGACGGTGGACTCGGCGAAGACCACCCCGACCATCAGGACGGCTGCGAGGGGGATCAGGTACCGCCGCTTCTCACCCAGTGCGAGCAGCACCAGGGCGAGCAGCGAGACCGCTCCGCCGCCCAGCACCGCCGGCCAGGTCCAGCCGCCGAAGTCGTTGGTGTGCCGCAGCACGAAGGTGGCGGCGACCAGCAGCACGGCCGTCAGCGCGAGGTGCAGCGGGCGCGGCCGGTTCGCCAGGGACAGCCAGGCGAGGACGACCACCATCCCGCTGAAGACGAAGGCCTCGCGGTACGGGTTGCCGTTGGGCACCGCCAGCCCGTGCCACAGGTACTGGGTGGGCGGGAACTGGAACGAGGCGGCCACCAGCACGGTCGCCACCGCCCACACCAGGCGGGTCCGCCGGGCGATGCCCGTGTTCAGCAGGAAGGAGCCGGCCAGGATCAGGCCCAGGGAGGCCACGTACAGGCGCGGCCGGCCGCCCCACAGGTGGGTGGCCGGGAGCATCCCCGCGAAGAAGATCTCGGTGCGCACAGGCTCGAAGGCGCCGGCCTGCGTCGGCTGCGCGGCCCCGCTGGACAGGAACGAGGGCAGCAGCAGCGGCAGGGTGAGCAGGATGCCGGTCCCGGCGGCCGTGGCGGCCCGCCACACGGCGCCGAGGCGCTGCCGGCCGGTGAGCCCCACGGTGCCCAGGCGGACGGCGAGCAGCACGCAGGCGGCCATCGTGGCCATCATCGCGGTGTAGAAGTTGCCGAACCAGGCGAGCGCGACGAACAGGGTGACGCCCGGCCAGCGGCGCTCCTCCAGGCACCACTCGACGGCGATGCCGAGCAGCGGGAAGGCGACCAGCCCCCACAGCCACATGGGGATGTACGAGGCGTCGCTCAGCGCCCACCCGCACAGCCCGTAGCAGGCGCCGAGCACTCCGCGCTGCCACCAGGGCCCGGGGTGCAGCTTGCCGAGGTACACGGCCATCACGGCGGCGGCGGTGCCCATGGTGACCGGGGTGATCGCGAAGACGGCGAGGTCGACGTGGCCCCGCGGGACGAGGACGGCCAGCCAGGAGAACGGGTTGCCGAGGTACGTGTAGTAGTCCGACAGGAACTGCTGGCCGAAGCCGGAGCGCCAGCTGAAGAGCACGTCGCCGGCGGCCTGCCCGTGGACCAGGTCCCACAGCGCCCGGTGGAAGGGCACGTACTGGTTGGCCTGGTCGTTGATGGCCCGGCCCGTGTGGCCGAAGGGGAAGGTGCCGCGGGCCGCCCAGGAGGCGCAGAAGGCGCCGGCGGTGACGAGGAAGGCCAGCAGGGGGGCGTACAGGGGGGCGAGGCGGGGGCGCCGGGGGTCCCGGCGGTCCGGCGACGGACGGACCGGGCGGTCCGCGGCCGTCGTCTCCGAGGTGACCGTCCGCAATGTCCCGCTCCCTGATGCTCGTGTCGTGCGGCAGGCGCGTGCTCGTGCCGTTCCGCGCCGCGGCGCCGCTCGTGCCGACCCGCCGCTCCGGGCCGGATCGCTGACGCAGTTTAGTTGTCGTGGGGCCCTCCGTTTCCGGGAGCGGCCGCCGACGGGCCCATACCACATTCGTGCGACCGCGGCACGCCGGAGGGCTCGACCCAAGCGGCACATGACCGGCAGGGATGTCGCGGTCGCGGCGGGCGGGCCTTTGTTTTGACCGGAGTGGATGCGGTGGGTACGCTCAGACCTTGTGCCTGGGGTGTGCCTGGGCTCCCGTGCGTGTCCATCAACCGCACGCGAGCCGCATCGGCCACCGAGATCCACGCGAGCATTTCCGCGCCTGCGCGGAGGCCTGCCGGATCCGACACACCCGACCGCGTGGGTCGGGGAAATGTTCCAGGTTAGCTTCACTACACGGCACACAGAAACCGGAGAAGTAGTGCCTACGATCCAGCAGCTGGTCCGTAAGGGCCGGCAGGACAAGGTCGAGAAGACGAAGACGCCCGCGCTCGAGGCTTCGCCCCAGCGCCGTGGCGTCTGCACGCGTGTGTTCACGACCACCCCGAAGAAGCCGAACTCGGCGCTCCGCAAGGTCGCGCGTGTGCGTCTGACCTCCGGCATCGAGGTCACCGCTTACATTCCGGGTGAGGGACACAACCTGCAGGAGCACTCGATCGTGCTCGTGCGTGGTGGCCGTGTGAAGGACCTGCCGGGTGTTCGTTACAAGATCATCCGCGGTGCGCTTGACACCCAGGCTGTCAAGAACCGCAAGCAGGCCCGCAGCCGCTACGGCGCCAAGAAGGAGAAGTAAGAATGCCTCGTAAGGGCCCCGCCCCGAAGCGCCCGGTCATCATCGACCCGGTCTACCAGTCTCCTCTTGTCACCTCGCTGATCAACAAGATCCTGCTGAACGGCAAGCGCTCCACCGCCGAGCGCATCGTCTACGGCGCCATGGAAGGCCTCCGCGAGAAGACGGGCAACGACCCGGTCATCACGCTGAAGCGCGCGCTGGAGAACGTCAAGCCGTCCCTCGAGGTCAAGTCCCGCCGCGTCGGTGGCGCGACCTACCAGGTTCCCGTCGAGGTCAAGCCGGGTCGCCAGTCGACCCTGGCCCTCCGCTGGCTCGTGGGTTACTCCCGCGCCCGCCGCGAGAAGACCATGACCGAGCGCCTGATGAACGAGCTCCTCGACGCCTCGAACGGCCTCGGTGCGGCCGTCAAGAAGCGTGAGGACACGCACAAGATGGCCGAGTCCAACAAGGCCTTCGCGCACTACCGCTGGTAGTCGCAACCCACATCGAGACCGAGAGAAGACTGAAGCCTTATGGCTACCACTTCGCTTGACCTGGCCAAGGTGCGCAACATCGGCATCATGGCCCACATCGACGCGGGCAAGACGACCACCACCGAGCGCATCCTGTTCTACACCGGTGTCTCTTACAAGATCGGTGAGGTCCACGACGGCGCTGCCACGATGGACTGGATGGAGCAGGAGCAGGAGCGCGGCATCACGATCACGTCTGCCGCGACGACCTGCCACTGGCCGCTCGAGGACGTCGACCACACCATCAACATCATCGACACCCCGGGTCACGTTGACTTCACGGTCGAGGTGGAGCGTTCGCTCCGCGTCCTCGACGGTGCCGTCACCGTGTTCGACGGTGTCGCCGGTGTGGAGCCGCAGTCCGAGACGGTGTGGCGTCAGGCCGACCGTTACGGCGTGCCGCGCATCTGCTTCGTCAACAAGCTCGACCGCACCGGCGCCGAGTTCCACCGCTGCGTCGACATGATCAAGGACCGCCTGGGCGCGGTTCCGATCGTCATGCAGCTCCCCATCGGTGCCGAGGCCGACTTCCAGGGCGTTGTCGACCTGGTGAAGATGAAGGCGCTCGTCTGGTCCGCCGAGGCGACCAAGGGCGAGATGTACGACGTCGTCGACATCCCGGCCACGCACGCCGAGGCTGCCGAGGAGTGGCGCGGCAAGCTGCTCGAGGCCGTCGCCGAGAACGACGACGAGATCATGGAGCTGTACCTGGGCGGCGAGGAGCCGACCGAGGAGCAGCTGCACGCCGCCGTGCGCCGCATCATCATCGGCTCCGGCAAGGGTGGCGGTTCCACGATCACCGCGGTGTTCTGTGGTACTGCGTTCAAGAACAAGGGTGTCCAGCCCCTGCTCGACGCGGTCGTCCGCTACCTGCCCTCGCCGCTCGACATCGAGGCCATCGAGGGCCACGACGTCAAGGACGCCGAGGTCGTCGTGAAGCGCAAGCCGTCGGACGAGGAGCCCCTCGCCGCGCTCGCGTTCAAGATCATGAGCGACCCGCACCTCGGCAAGCTCACCTTCGTCCGGGTTTACTCGGGCCGCCTGGAGGCCGGCACTGCGGTGCAGAACTCCGTCAAGGGCAAGAAGGAGCGCATCGGCAAGATCTACCGCATGCACGCGAACAAGCGTGAGGAGATCGACTCGGTGGGCGCCGGCGACATCGTCGCCGTCATGGGCCTGAAGCAGACCACCACCGGTGAGACGCTGTGCGACGACAAGCAGCCGGTCATCCTGGAGTCCATGGACTTCCCGGCGCCGGTCATCCAGGTCGCCATCGAGCCCAAGTCCAAGGGTGACCAGGAGAAGCTGGGTGTCGCCATCCAGCGTCTCGCGGAGGAGGACCCCTCCTTCCACGTTCACTCGGACGAGGAGACGGGCCAGACCATCCTCGGCGGTATGGGCGAGCTGCACCTCGAGGTGCTGGTCGACCGTATGAAGCGCGAGTTCAAGGTCGAGGCCAACGTCGGCAAGCCGCAGGTCGCGTACCGCGAGACCATCCGCAAGTCGGTCGAGCGCCACGACTACACGCACAAGAAGCAGACCGGTGGTACCGGTCAGTTCGCCAAGGTGCAGATCGCGATCGAGCCGATCACCGAGACCGACGGTCCGGCGTACGAGTTCGTGAACAAGGTCACCGGTGGCCGCGTGCCGAAGGAGTACATCCCTTCGGTCGACGCCGGTGCGCAGGAGGCCATGCAGTTCGGCATCCTGGCCGGCTACGAGATGACGGGCGTCCGCGTCACGCTTCTCGACGGTGCCTTCCACGAGGTCGACTCCTCCGAGCTCGCGTTCAAGATCGCCGGTTCGCAGGCCTTCAAGGAGGCCGCGCGCAAGGCGTCCCCCGTCCTGCTCGAGCCGATGATGGCCGTCGAGGTCACCACGCCCGAGGACTACATGGGTGACGTCATCGGCGACATCAACTCCCGCCGTGGCCAGATCCAGGCCATGGAGGAGCGTCACGGCGCCCGCGTCGTGAAGGGCCTCGTGCCGCTTTCGGAGATGTTCGGCTACGTCGGAGACCTCCGCAGCAAGACCTCGGGTCGCGCCAGCTACTCGATGCAGTTCGACTCCTACGCCGAGGTTCCGCGGAACGTCGCCGAGGAGATCATCGCGAAGGCCAAGGGCGAGTAACTCTCCCGAGTACACGCTTTAGGCTTGTCACCGGAACCTCTGGGGCAACAGGCGCAATGCAAAAAACCTGTTGCCCCGGGGGCCGGCTTTCCAGCAAAGATCACCTGGCGCCGATGAGTAAGGCGTACAGAACCACTCTCCAGGAGGACCCCCGTGGCGAAGGCGAAGTTCGAGCGGACTAAGCCGCACGTCAACATCGGCACCATCGGTCACATTGACCACGGTAAGACGACCCTCACGGCCGCCATTACCAAGGTGCTGCACGACGCGTACCCGGACCTGAACGAGGCCTCGGCCTTCGACCAGATCGACAAGGCTCCCGAGGAGCGCCAGCGCGGTATCACCATCTCGATCGCGCACGTCGAGTACCAGACGGAGGAGCGTCACTACGCTCACGTCGACTGCCCGGGTCACGCTGACTACATCAAGAACATGATCACGGGTGCCGCGCAGATGGACGGCGCCATCCTCGTGGTCGCCGCCACCGACGGCCCGATGCCGCAGACCAAGGAGCACGTGCTCCTGGCCCGCCAGGTCGGCGTTCCGTACATCGTCGTCGCCCTGAACAAGGCCGACATGGTGGACGACGAGGAGATCCTGGAGCTCGTCGAGCTCGAGGTCCGTGAGCTGCTCTCCGAGTACGAGTTCCCGGGCGACGACCTGCCGGTCGTCCGCGTCTCCGCGCTGAAGGCCCTCGAGGGCGACAAGGAGTGGGGCGACAAGCTCCTCGGCCTGATGAAGGCCGTCGACGAGTCGATCCCGACCCCGCCGCGTGACACCGAGAAGCCGTTCCTGATGCCCGTCGAGGACGTCTTCACGATCACCGGTCGTGGCACCGTCGTCACCGGTCGTATCGAGCGTGGTGTCCTGAAGGTCAACGAGACCGTCGACATCATCGGCATCAAGAACGAGAAGACCACCACCACGGTCACCGGCATCGAGATGTTCCGCAAGCTGCTCGACGAGGGCCAGGCCGGTGAGAACGTCGGTCTGCTGCTCCGCGGCATCAAGCGCGAGGACGTCGAGCGCGGCCAGGTCATCATCAAGCCGGGTTCGGTCACCCCGCACACCGAGTTCGAGGCCCAGGCCTACATCCTGTCCAAGGACGAGGGTGGCCGCCACACGCCGTTCTTCAACAACTACCGTCCGCAGTTCTACTTCCGTACCACGGACGTGACGGGCGTTGTGACCCTGCCGCAGGGCACCGAGATGGTCATGCCGGGCGACAACACCGAGATGTCCGTCCAGCTGATCCAGCCGGTCGCCATGGAGGAGGGCCTGAAGTTCGCCATCCGTGAGGGTGGTCGCACCGTGGGCGCCGGCCAGGTCACCAAGATCACGAAGTAATTCGTGTTCTGACCTGGTAGCCCGTTGATCCGGGCACCGAGTTGCACTGGAGGGCCCCGGCCCATCGCTTCGGCGGTGGGGCGGGGCCCTTCGGCGTTCCCCGGCGCGGCCGGGGGAGCGGCGAGGAACGTCGAGGATCGCCGCGGAACGCCGAAGGGCCGTACCCCGGGGCGGGGTACGGCCCTTGCGTCGGGCAGAGGCGGTGCGTCACTCCACGCGCAGCGACTCGGTGAACTCCAGGCAGGCGGCGTAGTCCGGCAGCAGGCCCGTCTCGATGGCCTCGGCCAGCGACGGGGCGGCCTCGTCGCGCGCCGACAGCTGCGGGGCGTCGGCTGGCCAGTCGATGCCCAGATCGGGGTCGAGCGGGTGAACCGCGTGCTCGCCGGTCGGGTTGTACGTCTCCGAGCACAGGTACGAAAGCGTGGCGTCGTCCGTGAGCGCGCAGAAGCCGTGGCCCATGCCCTCGGGGATGTAGACCGCGCGGCGGTCCACGTCGTCCAGGCGGACGCCCTCCCAGCGGCCGAAGGTCGGGGAGCCGACCCGCAGGTCCACGATGACGTCGAGGACGGCGCCGCGGACGCAGGTCACGTACTTGGCCTGGCCGGGCGGCACGTCGGCGAAGTGGATGCCGCGGACCACGCCGCGCGAGGAGACCGAGAGGTTGGCCTGGGCCAGCTTCAGCGGGTGCCCGACGAGCTCGGACAGCTGGTCGAAGCGGTACCACTCGGTGAACAGGCCGCGCGGGTCGCCGTGCAGCTGCGGGGTGACCTCGTAGACGCCCTCGAGGGAGAGTTCGCGGAACTTCACCGGCCGCCCTCCTCGTCGAGCAGGTTCACCAGGTACTGGCCGTAGCCGCTCTTCAACAGCGGTTCGGCCAGCTCGCGCAGTTGCGCGTCGTCGATCAGGCCGGCCCGCCAGGCGGCCTCCTCGATGCAGCCGATCTTGAAGCCCTGGCGCTCCTCTATGACGCGGACGAACTCCGAGGCCTGGACCATCGAGACGAAGGTGCCGGTGTCCAGCCAGGCGGTGCCGCGGTCGAGGATGGTCACGTTCAGCTCGCCGGCCTGCAGGTAGGCGTCGTTGACGGCGGTGATCTCCAGTTCGCCGCGGGCGCTGGGCTCCAGCCCCCGGGCTATCTCCACGACGCGGTTGTCGTAGAAGTACAGGCCGGGCACCGCGTAGCGGGACTTGGGCTTCTCGGGCTTCTCCTCGATGGAGATGGCCTGGCCGTTCTCGTCGAACTCGACGACGCCGTACGCCGTCGGGTCCGCGACCGGGTACGCGAAGACGCGGCCGCCCTTGGCTCCGGTGTGCTCGGCGAGGCGCGTGCCGAGGCCGCTGCCGTGGAAGATGTTGTCGCCGAGGATCAGCGCGACGGACTCGTCGCCGATGAAGTCGGCGCCGAGCACGAAGGCCTGGGCGATGCCCTCGGGACGCTCCTGGACGGCGTACTCCAGCCGCAGCCCGAACTGCGAGCCGTCGCCGAGCAGCCGCTCGAACTGCGCACGGTCCTCCGGGGTGGTGATGACGAGGATCTCGCTGATACCGGCCATGACCAGGGTGGACAGCGGGTAGTAGATCATCGGCTTGTCGAAGACGGGGAGCAGCTGCTTAGAGACTGCCCGGGTCAGCGGCCAGAGTCGGGATCCGGTGCCGCCGGCCAAGAGAATTCCACGCATGGACACAACCCTATGCGAGAGGAAGCGGAGGGAAGCGGTCCGGGCCGGTGGGGTGGTAGTACAAGCGACTAGACTCTCCGTACTATGCGCATCCTCGTGACCGGCGGCGCCGGCTTCATCGGTTCAGAATTCGTCCGCCAGCAGCTCGGTGCGGATGCATCGGCCCAGATCACGGTCTTCGACAAGCTGACCTACTCCGGTGTGGAGGCCAATCTCGACCCGGTCGCCGAACACGCGGGTTACAAGTTCGTCAAGGGCGACATCTGCGACCCGGTCGCGGTCGACGAGGTGATGCCGGGCCACGACGTGGTGGTGCACTTCGCCGCGGAGTCCCACGTGGACCGCTCGATCGCGGGCGCCGGCCCGTTCGTGATGACCAACGTCGTCGGTACGCAGGTGCTGCTGGACGCCGCCCGCAAGCACGGCGTCGGCCGCTTCGTCCACATCTCCACCGACGAGGTGTACGGCTCCATCAACGAGGGCTCCTGGACCGAGGAGTGGCCGCTGGTGCCGAACTCCCCGTACTCCGCCTCGAAGGCCTCCTCCGACCTGCTGGCGCTGGCGTACGCGCGCACCCACGGCATGGACGTCGTGGTGACCCGCTGCTCCAACAACTACGGGCACTACCAGTTCCCGGAGAAGGTCATCCCGCTGTTCGTCACCAACCTGATGGACGGCCGGAAGGTCCCGCTGTACGGCAACGGCGGCAACGTCCGCGACTGGCTGCACGTCTCCGACCACTGCCGCGGCATCGACCTGGCCATGCGCAAGGGCCGCGGCGGAGAGGTCTACAACATCGGCGGCGGCACCGAGCTCACCAACAAGGAGCTCACCGGCGTGCTGCTGGAGGCCGCGGGCCTGGACTGGGGCATGGTCGAGCACGTCGAGGACCGCAAGGGCCACGACCTGCGCTACTCCATCGACATCAGCAAGATCAACAGCGAGCTGGGCTACACCCCGCAGGTCCGCTTCGAGGACGGCATCGCGCAGACCATCGCCTGGTACCGCGAGAACCGCACCTGGTGGGAGCCGCTGAAGGACAAGGCAGCGCTGCAGAAGTGAGCGCCACCGCCGTGAACCCCGCCCCTCCCGCAGGGCGCTGGCTCGTCACCGGTGCCGCGGGCATGCTCGGCCAGGACGTCCTGGCTGCTTTGAAGGACGCCGGGATCGAGGCCGCCGGCCTCGGCCGGGCGGACCTCGACATCACCGACCCGGCAGCCGTACGGGCCGCCGTCGAGGGCGCCGCGGTCGTCGTCAACTGCGCCGCCTGGACCGACGTGGACGGTGCGGAGAGCGCCGAGGAGGCCGCCACCGCCGTCAACGGCACCGGCGTACGCGTCCTCACCGCGGCCTGCGCCGCCGCCGGGGCGCGCCTGCTGCACGTCTCCACCGACTACGTGCTGCCCGGCGACGCCTCCGAGCCGTACCGCGAGGACGCCGCGACCGGCCCCGTCAACGCGTACGGGCGCAGCAAACTGGCCGGCGAGCAGGCCGTCGCCGAGCTCCTGCCGCAGGACGGCTACGTCGTGCGCACCGCCTGGCTGTACGGCGAGCACGGGCCCAACTTCGTGGCCACCATGCTGAAGCTGGCCGCCCAGCGCGACACCCTCGACGTGGTCGACGACCAGCACGGCCAGCCCACCTGGTCGTTCGCCCTGGCCCGCCGCCTCGTCGAACTGGGCCTGGCCGCGCTGGCGGGCCGGGCCCCGGGCGGGGTCTACCACGGCACCGCGAGCGGCCGCACCACCTGGTTCGGGCTGGCCCGCGAGAGCTACCGCCTTGCCGGGCTCGACCCGGAGCGGATCCGGCCGACGACCTCCGCCGCGTATCCCCGCCCGGCCGTGCGCCCCGCGTTCAGCGTGCTCGCGCACGACCGGTGGGCCGAAGCGGGGCTGGCCCCGCTGCCCGACTGGCGCGAGCAGCTGGCCGAGGCGATGGCCGCGCCGGTCTTCACGCAGCTGGCCGGCACGGCCCGAAACGGTGCCACGGGATGAAGTCCCTGCTGGACAAGGTCACCGCGGCGCTGCCGCCGGGCACCGTCGCGGTGGCCGGCGGCACCGTCGTGCTGGGCGCGGCCTCCTACGTCCACCTGGGTGTGGCCGGCCACAGCCTGTCCACCGACGCCATGGCCAACGTCTCCGTCCTGTGGACGATCGTCATGTCCGTCGGCATCGGCGTGTTCTTCCCCATCGAGCAGGAGCTCACCCGGATCGTCGCCGCCCGCGCGGTCCTCGGCCAGGGTGCCGCCCCCGTGCTGCGCCGCGCCGCCCTGCTGACCGCCGCGATGCTCGGCGCGACGCTGCTCGTCCTCGGCCTCGGCGCGGGCCCCCTCGCCGACCTGCTCTTCCACGGCGACCGCGGCCTGGTCGCCGCGCTCGGCGGCGCCTTCACCGGCATGGCCGTCTGCTACCTGACCCGCGGAGTCCTCGCCGGCCTCGGCCGGTTCGGCGCGTACGGGCTCCAACTCGCCTTGGACGGCGGGCTGCGCATCCTCCTCGCCTTCGGCTGCTCCGTGCTCGGGCTCCGCTCGGCGCTCGCGTTCAGCCTGGTGCTGGCCCTCGCCCCGGTCGCCGCCATGCTGGCCACGCTGCCGGCGCTGCTGCGGGCCGTGGAGCCCGGCGAGCGGATCGCCTGGCGGGAGCTGACCGGCGGGCTCGGGCTGCTGATCTGCTCCACGCTGCTGTCGCAGGTGGTTGTCAACGCGGCGGTGATGAGCACCAAGCTGCTCGCCCCCGCCGACAGCGTGCTGATCGCGGCCCTGCTGAACGCGCTCGTGCTGGCGCGGGTGCCGCTGTTCGTCTTCGGCTCGCTCCAGGCCTCGCTGCTGGGCGGGTTGACCGCCGCGTTCACGGCCGGGGACCGGGCCGCGTTCTCGGCGATGCTGCGCCGGATCGGGGTGGTCGTCGGGCTGCTCGGGCTGGCCGGCGGGGTGCCCGCCACCGCGCTCGGACCGTGGCTCATCGGCGTCCTGTTCGGGGCCAAGCCGGTGCTGGGCTGCCTCGACTTCTTCCTTTTGTCCGCCGGCACCGTGGCGTACATGTTCGCGATGGTGCTCGGCCAGGCGCTGATGGTATTCAAGCGGCACAACCTGCAGCTGATGTGCTGGGCCGTCGGCACCGCCGTCCTGATCGGCGTCACTTTCGCGCCGGGTGACGTGGCCCTGCGCGTCATCCTGGCCTACGCCCTCGGCTCGCTGGCCACCGTGCTCGGTATGCTGGCGGTGCTGAGGCTGAGGTTCCCCGGGGCTGCCGGGGGAGCCGCCGGGGGAGCCGGGCACCAGGGCGCCGAACGCCCGCCGGTCGCCGGGGCGGTCAGGGAGTGACTACCATGCCGGCCCTCGACGACCCCCCGAACACTGCGCACGCGACGCACGCCGTGCCACTTTCCGCTGGAGCTACCGTGTCCCAATACGACGATGTCTGGCTGGTCATACCGGCCTATAACGAGGGCCAGGTGATCGCCGGGGTCGTCGAGGGAGCACGCGAGACCTTCCCGAACATCGTCGTCGTCGACGACGGCAGCACCGACGACTCGGCCGAGCACATCGCGACCACCGGCGCCCACCTCGTGCGCCACCCGGTCAACCTCGGCCAGGGCGCCGCCCTGCAGACGGGCCTGAAGTACGCGCTCGCCCAGCCCGGCGCCCGCTACTTCGCGACCTTCGACGCGGACGGCCAGCACCAGACCGCCGACGTCGAGAAGATGGTCGCCGTGCTGCGCGCCGACGAGGCCGACGTGGTCCTCGGCTCCCGCTTCATCGAGCAGAACGGCCAGGTGCCGTGGATCAAGCGGGTCGTGCTGCGCACGGCCGCCGCCGTCAGCCCCACCGCCCGCAAGCTCAAGCTCACCGATGCCCACAACGGCCTGCGCGTCCTCGGCCGCAAGGCGGCCGAGCAGCTGGACATCACCATGAACGGCATGGCGCACGCGTCCGAGATCGTCGGCTACCTGGCCGCCTCCGACCTGCGCGTCACGGAGGTTCCCGTGGACATCCTCTACACGGACTACTCGCGCGCCAAGGGCCAGTCCCTGATCAACGGCGTCAACATCGTCTTCGACATCACCATGCGGGAGCGTGGCCGCTGATGAAGTACTTCTGGATCCAGCTGCTGCTCATCGCCGGCTCGGTGTCGATGGCCCTGGTGTTCATACGCACCTGGGGCCAGGCCCGCAACCGCGCCTGGAAGCGCATCGCGTTCTCCGTGTTCGTCGTCGTCAACGTGTACGCGGTGCTCCGCCCGACCGACGTCACCTGGGTCGCGCACCGGCTCGGCGTCGGCCGCGGCACCGACCTCGTGCTGTACGTGATGGTCCTGGCGATGGGCTTCCTGACGCTCAACACCTTCCTGCGCTTCCGCTCCCTGGAGAAGAAGCTCACCGACCTCGCCCGCACCGTGGCCCTCAACGAGGGCGCCCGGCACAACGAGGAGCGCCTCGGCGCGCCCGCCGGTGTGCCCCGCCAGGCCGCGCCGGCCTCCGCGGACGCCGACGCGGATGTCGACGCCCGGGCGAACGCCGACTCCGAGACCGTGAAGGCCTGACGCTGCCGTGGTGACCTTCGATTTCATGCTCCCCTATTACGGGGACGTGCAGCTGATGCAGGACGCCGTGCGCAGCGTCCTGGCCCAGACCGACCCGGACTTCCGGCTCGTCGTCATCGACGACGGCAAGGAGCCCGACGTCCCGGGCTGGTTCGCCGAGCTCGGCGACGAGCGGGTCCACTACCTGCGCAACGAGCAGAACCTCGGCATCACGAAGAACTTCCAGAAGTGCGTCAGCCTCTCCGAGGCCGACCACGTCGTCATCATGGGCTGCGACGACCTGCTGCACCCGCACTACCTGGAGACCGTCCGGAAGATCATCGACGCGAACCCGGGCATCGGCATGGTCCAGCCCGGCGTCGAGGTGATCGACGGCGACGGCAACGTCGCGTACGGGCTCGCCGACCAGACCAAGCGCCGCCTGTACGCCCCCAAGGTCGACGGCCGGCGCGTGATGGGCGGCGAGGAGCTCGCCACCAGCGTGCTGCGCGGGAACTGGCTGTACTTCCCGTCGATCTGCTGGCGCGGCGAGGCCCTGCGCAAGGTCAACTTCCGCGACGACTACTCGGTCATCCAGGACCTCGCACTGGTCGTCGACCTGCTGGAGGCCGGCGAGCGCATGGTGATCGACGAGACGACCACGGTGTTCCGCTACCGCCGCCACGCGGTCAGCGAGTCCTCCGTCCAGGCGTTCTCCGGCACCCGCTTCACCGAGGCCGAGCGGTACTTCTCCGCGGTGGCCGCCCGTATGGACGCCCGCGGCTGGCCCCGGGCCGCCCGCGCCGCCCGCTTCCACAGCGCCTCCCGCCTCCACGCGCTCACGATGCTCCCGGGGGCGCTGCGCCGCGGGCACCGCGAGGGCCTGCGCACGCTCACCCGGCACGCCTTCACGGCGGGCCGGAGAGCCGACGGCTGACACCGGAGCCCCCGGAGACGGCGGCCGCCCGGGCCGGCCGGCCCCCGGTACCACCCGCGACCGAATTGGACTGAGATGACACACCTGGCCCCCGAGGTCGTCGGAGAGCCCGGTACCACCCACGACCGTCCCGCAGCCCCGCGCACCGCTGCGGCCGGAGCGGCCGCGTCGTCCGGCGCCCCGGAGCGCCGCGGGTGGATGTCGCGGCGCCGGTCCCGCGTCCTCGCCCTCGCCGAGATCGTGGTCAGCCTGACGGCGGCCCTCGGCTACACCTGGCTCTGCACGGCCACCATCGCCGTCAACCCGCTCGTCCGCCTCGGCCAGGTCAGCGCCCTGGCCTCGCTCCAGCTGTGCGCGGCCCTCATCGGCCTCCCGCTGCTGGCGCTGCTGCTGTACACCGCGTACCGGGGATCGGCGCGGCGCCACGCGATGGTCAAGCGGCTGGTCTGCGCCGCCCTGGCGGGCCTGGCCACCGGCGTGATCGCCGGCGGCGTCGCCGTCGCCCTGCGCGACACGCCCTGGGCGCTCGGCGGGCAGGACGGCGACCCGGGCGTCCTGACCGACATGGCCAACTCGTTCCTGCACGGCAAGGGCATGTCGGGCATCTACCCGCCCGCCTTCCCGGCCCTGACCGCCCTGTGGGCGCAGATCCGCCACGGCGGCCGCGCGGGCGGCGGCGCCGGCATGGCCCTGCAGGACCTCCAGATCTTCTTCACCGCCGTGGCCGGACCGATGGCGTACCTGGCCTGGCGGGTGCTGCTGCGGCCCTTCTGGGCCCTGCTGATCGCCGTCCCCGCGGCCGTCCTCTTCCTCGACCCGATCCGGCCGTACAGCCACATCGTCATGATCGTGCTGCTGCCGCTGCTCGGGTACTGGCTGCGCCGGCTGGGCCGGCCGGAGGGGCTCACCACGGGGCAGCTGCTGCGGCGCGGCGCGGGCCTCGGCATCGTCTTCGGCGTGATGTTCCTGTGGTACTCCGGCTGGTACATCTGGGCCGCCCCCGGCACCGCCGTCCTGGCCCTGTTCCTGCTGCCGTGGCGGCGCGGCGCGGCCACGGCCCGCAAGGCCGGGCTGTTCCTCGGCGCCACCCTGCTGACCACCGCCGCCGTGAGCTCCCCGCTGCTCTACCAGATGATCCGCCTCGGCGCGGACAACCCCGACCGCTACGCCTTCCTGGCCGTCTACGCGGACCCGGCGTACGTCCTCGGCTGGGTCTCGGACCGCTCCAGCGGGCTGACGTACCAGACCTGGCCGGTGGCCGGCGAGATGGCCGGGCAGACCGGGTTCACCCTGCTCCTGCTGTTCGGGGTGGGCCTCGGCCTCGGGCTCGGGCTGCGCAGCGTCATGGTCCGCACCGCCGCGGCCGTGCTGGCCGGCGCCTGGGTCGCCCGCTTCTGGTTCGCCTCGCAGATGGCCCACGACAAGGCCATCCAGCTCTACCCGCGGACCACCTGGATCATCATGTACTGCCTGATGATCCTGGCCGTGTTCGGCGCCATGGCCGCGGTGCACCGGGGCACCGGGTGGATCGAGCGCACGCTGCGCCCCGCGGCGGCCGCGGCCGGCGGTGCGGCCGGAGCGGGTGCGGCCCGGATCGTGCCGCGGCGGGTGGTCCGCCGGCTCGCCGCCGGCATGGTGTGCGTGCTCGCCCTGTTCGCGACCATGGGCGCGTCCTGGTCGGTCAACCGGTACATGCCCTCGGCCGACGTGGACTCGATGGGCATCGACGCGTACCGCGCGCACAAGATCAAGCTGCCGGGCGGCGGCTGCCCGCGCTTCTCGCCGGTCAAGGACTGCGAGGACATCCAGAAGGACGACTGGAAGCCCGGGCCCATCCAGGACTTCATCTGGTGCGCGGGCATAGTGGCCGACGACTGGCCGTCCGTCTGCGGGATGAAGGCGCCGAAGGAGGTCCGCTCGCGGGCGCAGATCGAGAAGGCGCGGGCGGAGCAGGAGAAGGCCGAGCAGGCGAGGCAGAAGGCCGAGCAGGACAAGCGGAAGGCCGAGCAGGAGAAGGCGAAGGCCGAGCAGGACAAGAACGCTTCCGGCCGCTGAGAGCCGTCCGGGCCGTGCCCGCGGGCGGCCGCCGCCGTTGCACCGGTGTCATGTCATCCGGCATCCACAGGTGGGGAAAACGGACGTGAAACCGAATCGTGTGTGCGGTACGGCACTGGCCTTGGCCCTCGTGCTCGGCGCCTCGGCGTTATGGGGCCCGCCGGGAGCCGCGGCCGGGGCGGGGGCCGCACCCGCCGACGGCGACGCCGCGCTGTACCGGCTGGCCCTGGCGCCCGGCGCCCGCGGGGAGGCGGGGCTCGCCCGGCAGCGGACCAGGCCGTTCGCCCTGCTGGGCGTCTCCTGGACGGACCCCTCTGCCGAACTGGGCGGCACCGTCGAGGCCCGCACCCGGGACGCCGCGACCGGCCGCTGGTCGCCCTGGACCGCCCTGGAGCCGGTCGAGCCCGGGCTCGACGGCCCGCGCCCCGGGGTCCGCGGCTCCACCGAGCCCGTCTGGGTCGGCCCGTCCGACGGGGCCGAGGTCCGCGTCCGCGGGGCCGACGCCCTGCCCGCCGGGCTGGAGGTGAGCCTGGTGGACCCGGGCCGCGACCCCGTGGCCCCGCCTCAGGACAGCGGCCCCGTGCCCGCACGCCCGCGGACGCCCGCCGCGCCGGCGGTCCCCGGACCGCCCTCCACGGCGCCCCGCCCGGCGGTGGTCCCGCGCATCGCCTGGGGCGCCGACGAGTCCCTGAACGACGAGGGGCCGGTCTACCTGCCCGGCGGCCGCATCAAGGCGGTCTTCGTCCACCACACCGCCGACGCCCGGCCGTACGACTGCACGCAGTCCGCGGCGATCGTCCGGGGCATCCACGTCTTCCACGTGAGGACCAACGGCTGGCGCGACCTCGGCTACAACTTCCTCGTCGACCGGTGCGGCACCGTCTTCGAGGGCCGGCAGGGCGGCATCGACCGGCCCGTCCGCGGCGCGCACACCTACGGCTGGAACGCCGAATCCGCGGGCATCGCCGTCCTCGGCGACCACACCGCCGCCGGGGCCTCGCCGGCCGCGCTGGCCGCGGTCGCGCGGGTCGCCGCCTACAAGCTGGGCCAGTACGGCGGCACCCTCGACGGCACCACGACGCTGACCGCGGGCGCCACCCAGACCAACCGCTTCGGCGTCTCCTTCACGGCCGGGCGGGCGTATCCCTTCCGGGCGGTCTCCGGCCACCGCGACGGGTTCGCCACCGAGTGCCCGGGCGACGCCCTGTACGCGCAGCTGGACGAGATCCGTACCGCTCGTCCGTGGCCCTGGCCGGGAGTGATCCCGGTCGTCCCCACGCCCGCTCGGACGGGCTGACTTCGCGCGCAGCACGACCGGCTCCGGGCCAGGTCAGGGGCTGCTCCGCCGAAGGAGCCCGGTGGACGGACCCCCGCCGCGTGCCGCTGTTTGACCACGCACCGTGGCGGGGTATTCTCTTCGGCCCGATTGGCGCACTACGTGTCTTGTATGGCAGACTACTCGGGTTGCTCGGCTGAGTGTCGATGCTGCGCGCCTCCCGCCGGGAGGACCGGAAGCGAGTCCCACGGTACTCGTCGCCTTTATCTGCCTCTCGGGGCAGCAATGGGGCGGAAGTACGGGAATCTTCCGGGAAGCGTCAGCACGGTGCCGGCCAGGCGCTCGGTGGGTGTTTCTCCCCCGAATCGCGGTCCAGGGACCGCACCCCCTGAGAAGGGAATTTCCGTATGGGAATTTTCTTGGCGGGAGTGCGACACGCCCGACCGCGGGGGTCGGAGAGAAGCGGTGGAGAGATCCACAGCCGACCGAGGGCCAGAGCGTTTCCACAACAGACAGGACTACGGAGTAGCCATGGCGGGACAGAAGATCCGCATCCGGCTCAAGGCCTACGACCACGAGGTCATCGACTCCTCGGCGAAGAAGATCGTCGAGACGGTGACCCGCACTGGTGCGTCGGTCGCGGGCCCGGTGCCGCTGCCCACTGAGAAGAACGTGTACTGCGTCATCAAGTCGCCGCACAAGTACAAGGACTCGCGCGAGCACTTTGAGATGCGCACGCACAAGCGCCTGATCGACATCCTCGACCCGACGCCCAAGACCGTTGACTCGCTGATGCGCCTGGACCTTCCGGCCGGCGTCGACATCGAGATCAAGCTCTGAGAGGCGTCGAGAAGATGGCAAAGCAGATCAAGGGCGTCCTGGGCGAGAAGCTCGGCATGACCCAGGTCTGGGACGAGAACAACCGTGTCGTCCCGGTCACTGTCGTCAAGGCCGGTCCCTGCGTCGTCACCCAGGTCCGTACCAACGACACCGACGGCTACGAGTCGGTCCAGATCGCCTTCGGCGAGATCGACCCGCGCAAGGTGAACAAGCCCCTCAAGGGCCACTTCGCCAAGGCCGACGTCACCCCCCGCCGCCACCTGGTGGAGCTCCGCACCTCCGACGCCAGCGAGTACACGCTCGGCCAGGAGATCACCGCGGCCGTGTTCGAGTCCGGCGTCAAGGTTGACGTCACGGGCAAGAGCAAGGGCAAGGGCTTCGCCGGTGTCATGAAGCGCCACAACTTCCGGGGCCTCGGCGCCGGTCACGGTGTGCAGCGCAAGCACCGCTCCCCCGGTTCGATCGGTGGCTGCGCCACCCCTGGGCGCGTCTTCAAGGGCGTGCGCATGGCTGGTCGTATGGGCAACGAGCGCGTCACCACCCAGAACCTGACCATCCACGCGGTGGACGCGGAGAAGGGTCTGCTCCTCATCAAGGGTGCGGTCCCCGGTCCGAACGGCGGCCTCGTCCTGGTCCGTACCGCGGCCAAGGGGGCTTGAGGTTAATGAGCACCATTGACATCCTTTCGCCGGCAGGCGACAAGGCCGGTACCGTCGAGCTCCCCGCGGAGATCTTCGACGCGAAGACCAGCGTTCCGCTGATCCACCAGGTCGTCGTCGCGCAGCTGGCCGCGGCCCGTCAGGGCACGCACAAGACCAAGACCCGTGGCGAAGTCCGTGGTGGTGGCAAGAAGCCTTACCGCCAGAAGGGCACCGGCCGCGCCCGTCAGGGTTCGACCCGCGCTCCGCAGTTCGCCGGCGGTGGCGTCGTCCACGGCCCCGTGCCGCGTGACTACTCGCAGCGGACCCCGAAGAAGATGAAGGCTGCCGCCCTCCGCGGTGCCCTCTCGGACCGTGCGCGTCACTCCCGCATCCACGTCGTCACCGGCGTGGTCGAGGGTGCCGTCTCCACCAAGGCCGCCAAGACGCTGTTCGGCAAGATCACGGAGCGCAAGAACCTGCTCCTGGTCGTCGAGCGCGCCGACGAGGCCGCGTGGCTGTCCGCCCGCAACCTGCCCCAGGTTCACATCCTGGAGCCGGGCCAGCTGAACACGTACGACGTGATCGTCTCTGACGACGTGGTCTTCACCCAGGCCGCGCTGGAGTCCTTCGTGTCTGGCCCCAAGGCCGATGAGACCGAAGGGAGCGACGCCTGATGTCCGAGGCGACCGTTACCAGCAAGACCTTCAGTGACCCGCGCGACCTGCTGATCAAGCCGGTTGTCTCGGAGAAGAGCTACGCGCTGCTCGACGAGAACAAGTACACGTTCATCGTTGCGCCCGGCGCCAACAAGACCCAGATCAAGCAGGCCGTCGAGGCGGTCTTCTCGGTCAAGGTCACCGGGGTCAACACGATCAACCGTCAGGGTAAGCGCAAGCGCACCAAGACCGGTTTCGGCAAGCGTGCCAACACCAAGCGCGCCATCGTGACCCTCGCTGAGGGCGACCGTATCGACATCTTCGGCGGCCAGGCCTCCTAACGGAGTCCTGAGTCGTCCGGAATCGGACGAGGACTGAGAAATGGGTATCCGCAAGTACAAGCCGACGACCCCGGGCCGTCGTGGCTCCAGCGTCGCCGACTTTGTCGAGATCACGCGGTCCACGCCGGAGAAGTCGCTGGTCCGCCCCCTGCACAGCAAGGGCGGCCGTAACAACACCGGTCGTGTGACCGTTCGCCACCAGGGCGGTGGCCACAAGCGCGCCTACCGCGTGATCGACTTCCGTCGTCACGACAAGGACGGCGTGCCGGCCAAGGTCGCGCACATCGAGTACGACCCCAACCGCACCGCGCGCATCGCGCTGCTGCACTACGCCGACGGCGAGAAGCGCTACATCATCGCGCCGCGCGGTCTGCAGCAGGGCGACCGGATCGAGAACGGCCCGACGGCCGACATCAAGCCCGGCAACAACCTGGCGCTGCGCAACATCCCGGTCGGTACGACCATCCACGCCATCGAGCTGCGTCCCGGCGGCGGTGCGAAGTTCGCCCGCTCCGCGGGTGCCTCCGTGCAGCTGCTGGCGAAGGAGGGCACCATGGCCCACCTTCGTATGCCGTCCGGTGAGATCCGTCTCGTCGACGCGCGCTGCCGCGCCACCGTCGGCGAGGTCGGCAACGCCGAGCAGTCGAACATCAACTGGGGCAAGGCCGGCCGCATGCGCTGGAAGGGCGTCCGCCCGACCGTCCGCGGTGTCGCGATGAACCCGGTTGACCACCCGCACGGTGGTGGTGAGGGCAAGACCTCCGGTGGTCGCCACCCGGTCTCCCCGTGGGGTCAGAAGGAGGGTCGTACTCGTTCGCCGAAGAAGGCTTCGAACAAGTACATCGTCCGCCGCCGCAAGACGAACAAGAAGCGCTAGGAGCGGGTTTAGATGCCGCGCAGTCTCAAGAAGGGACCCTTCGTTGACGGCCACCTCGTGAAGAAGGTGGACGCTCAGAACGAAGCCGGTACCAAGAACGTCATCAAGACCTGGTCCCGTCGCTCGATGATCATCCCCAGCATGCTGGGTCACACGATCGCGGTGCACAACGGCAAGACGCACGTCCCGGTGTTCGTCACCGAGTCGATGGTCGGCCACAAGCTCGGCGAGTTCTCGCCGACTCGCACCTTCCGCGGCCACGTCAAGGACGACCGGAAGTCGAAGCGCCGCTAAGCGGGGTGGGAACGACTATGACTTACACCGAAGGGACAACCATGGAAGCCAGGGCCCAGGCGCGGTACATCCGCGTCACGCCCATGAAGGCCCGCCGCGTGGTGGACCTCATCCGTGGCATGGACGCCACGGAGGCTCAGGCGGTCCTGCGTTTCGCCCCGCAGGCCGCGTCTGTGCCGGTCGGCAAGGTGCTGGACAGCGCCATTGCCAACGCTGCACACAACTACAACCACACGGACGCTTCTTCGCTGTTCATCAGCGAGGCGTTCGTGGACGAGGGCCCGACCCTGAAGCGGTTCCGTCCGCGCGCCCAGGGCCGTGCCTACCGGATCCGCAAGCGGACCAGCCACATCACCGTGGTCGTCAGCAGCAAGGAAGGTTCCCGGTAATGGGCCAGAAGGTAAACCCGCACGGGTTCCGGCTCGGCATCACCACCGACTTCAAGTCGCGCTGGTACGCCGACAAGCTGTACAAGGACTACGTCAAGGAAGACGTCGCCATCCGTCGGATGATGACGTCCGGCATGGAGCGCGCCGGCATCTCGAAGGTTGAGATCGAGCGCACCCGTGACCGCGTGCGTGTGGACATCCACACCGCTCGTCCGGGCATCGTCATCGGCCGCCGTGGCGCCGAGGCCGACCGCATCCGCGGTGACCTCGAGAAGCTCACCGGCAAGCAGGTCCAGCTGAACATCCTCGAGGTCAAGAACCCCGAGCTCGACGCTCAGCTGGTTGCCCAGGCCGTGGCCGAGCAGCTCTCCTCCCGCGTCTCCTTCCGCCGTGCCATGCGCAAGAGCATGCAGGGCACCATGAAGGCCGGCGCCAAGGGCATCAAGATCCAGTGTGGTGGCCGTCTCGGCGGCGCCGAGATGTCCCGGTCCGAGTTCTACCGCGAGGGTCGTGTGCCGCTGCACACGCTGCGCGCGAACGTGGACTACGGCTTCTTCGAGGCCAAGACCACCTTCGGCCGCATCGGCGTGAAGGTCTGGATCTACAAGGGCGACGTCAAGAACATCGCCGAGGTTCGCGCCGAGAACGCTGCGGCCCGCGCGGGTAACCGCCCGGCCCGTGGTGCCGGCGCTGGCGACCGTCCCGCCGGCCGTGGTGGCCGTGGTGGCGAGCGCGGCGGCCGTGGTGGCCGCAAGCCGCAGCAGGCTGCTGCTGCCGAGGCCCCCAAGGCCGAGGCCGCTGCCGCTGCTCCGGCCGAGAGCACCGGAACGGAGGCCTGACCGACATGCTGATCCCTCGTAGGGTCAAGCACCGCAAGCAGCACCACCCCAAGCGCGGCGGTGTCTCCAAGGGCGGCACCGAGGTCTCGTTCGGCGAGTACGGCATCCAGGCGCTGACCCCGGCGTACGTGACGAACCGCCAGATCGAGGCGGCTCGTATTGCGATGACGCGCCACATCAAGCGTGGCGGCAAGGTCTGGATCAACATCTACCCGGACCGTCCGCTGACGAAGAAGCCCGCCGAGACCCGCATGGGTTCCGGTAAGGGTTCCCCGGAGTGGTGGATCGCGAACGTGCACCCGGGCCGGGTCATGTTCGAGCTGTCCTACCCGAACGAGAAGATTGCGCGTGAGGCTCTGACTCGTGCGGCCCACAAGCTGCCGATGAAGTGCCGGATCGTCAAGCGCGAGGCAGGTGAGTCGTGATGGCGGCCGGAACCAAGGCATCCGAGCTGCGCGAGCTCGGCAACGAGGAGCTCGTTGCCAAGCTGCGTGAGGCCAAGGAAGAGCTGTTCAAGCTCCGCTTCCAGGCGGCCACGGGCCAGCTGGAGAACAACGGCCGGCTGAAGTCCGTCCGTAAGGACATCGCCCGGATCTACACCCTGATGCACGAGCGCGAGCTCGGTATCGAGACGGTGGAGAACGCCTGATGAGCGAGAAGAACGTGACTGAGAAGACCGAGCGCGGCTTCCGCAAGACCCGTGAGGGCCTGGTCGTCAGCGACAAGATGGACAAGACCGTCGTCGTCGCCGTCGAGGACCGCGTCAAGCACGCGCTGTACGGCAAGGTCATCCGCCGTACGAACAAGCTCAAGGCTCACGACGAGCAGAACGCTGCCGGCGTCGGCGACCGCGTCCTCATCATGGAGACGCGTCCGCTGTCGGCGAGCAAGCGCTGGCGCATCGTCGAGATCCTCGAGAAGGCCAAGTAATTAGTCGAGGCTTCTCCCTTCGGGGACTGCCTCGGCATTCGTTCCGCCAGGCTCGGTCGGGGCCCCGCGAAGGGGCCCCGGCCGGGAACCGGCAGACAAACAGGAGATAGACGTGATCCAGCAGGAGTCGCGGCTTCGTGTCGCCGACAACACTGGTGCCAAGGAGATCCTTTGCATCCGTGTTCTCGGTGGCTCCGGCCGCCGCTACGCGGGCATCGGTGACGTCATCGTCGCCACCGTCAAGGACGCGATCCCCGGTGGCAACGTGAAGAAGGGTGACGTCGTCAAGGCGGTCATCGTTCGCACCGTCAAGGAGCGCCGCCGCCAGGACGGCTCGTACATCCGCTTCGACGAGAACGCCGCCGTCATTCTGAAGAACGACGGCGACCCTCGCGGCACCCGTATCTTCGGCCCCGTGGGCCGTGAGCTGCGCGAGAAGAAGTTCATGAAGATCATCTCGCTCGCGCCGGAGGTGCTGTAAGCATGAAGATCAAGAAGGGCGACCTGGTCCAGGTCATCACCGGTAAGGACAAGGGCAAGCAGGGCAAGGTCGTCGCGGCCTTCCCCGCCGACAACCGTGTCCTGGTCGAGGGTGTCAACCGGGTCAAGAAGCACACCAAGGCTGGTCCGAACCAGGCCGGCGGCATCGTGATCACCGAGGCCCCCGTCCACGTTTCGAACGTCCAGCTGGTCGTGGAGAAGGACGGCAAGAAGGTCGTCACCCGCGTCGGTTACCGCTTCGACGACGAGGGCAACAAGATCCGCGTTGCCAAGCGCACGGGTGAGGACATCTGATGGCTACCACTCCGCGTCTGAAGACGAAGTACCGCGAGGAGATCGCGGGCAAGATGCGTGACGAGTTCTCCTACGAGAACGTCATGCAGATTCCCGGCCTCGTCAAGATCGTCGTGAACATGGGTGTCGGCGACGCCGCCCGTGACTCGAAGCTGATCGACGGTGCCATCCGCGACCTGACGACGATCACCGGCCAGAAGCCGGCCGTCACGAAGGCCCGCAAGTCCATCGCGCAGTTCAAGCTGCGTGAGGGTCAGCCGATCGGCTGCCACGTCACCCTCCGTGGTGACCGCATGTGGGAGTTCCTGGACCGTACGCTGTCGCTCGCGCTGCCGCGTATCCGCGACTTCCGTGGCCTGTCGCCGAAGCAGTTCGACGGCCGTGGCAACTACACCTTCGGTCTCACGGAGCAGGTCATGTTCCACGAGATCGACCAGGACAAGATCGACCGTACCCGGGGTATGGACATCACCGTGGTCACCACGGCGACCAACGACGCTGAGGGCCGCGCGCTCCTTCGTCACCTCGGCTTCCCCTTCAAGGAGGCGTAAGCGAGATGGCGAAGAAGGCTCTCATCGCGAAGGCTGCCCGCAAGCCCAAGTTCGGTGTGCGTGCGTACACCCGCTGCCAGCGCTGCGGTCGCCCCCACTCCGTGTACCGCAAGTTCGGCCTGTGCCGCGTGTGCCTCCGTGAGATGGCTCACCGTGGCGAGCTGCCGGGCGTGACCAAGAGCTCCTGGTAAACCCCTTCACCTTTGGGTGTTGAGGTTTTCCAGACGCTCTCGGTAAGTATCTGGGCCGGTGGAGGTCCAGCCCCCATGCCGTAGGCTAGTGGGGTTGGGCGTCCACCGCCCGTCGACTTACTACGCCGTAGGTCCCCGCGCCGCACCCGTCCCGCCCCTGTGTGGGGAGAGGGATGGCGCATACAGGAAACCCCGGCGAGAGAGGCCGAAGGCCGATTCATGACCATGACTGACCCGATCGCAGACATGCTCACTCGTCTGCGTAACGCAAACTCGGCGTACCACGACTCCGTCGTGATGCCGCACAGCAAGATCAAGTCGCACATCGCGGAAATCCTCAAGCAGGAGGGTTTCATCACCGGCTGGAAGGTCGAGGACGCCGAGGTCGGCAAGAACCTCGTCCTCGAGCTGAAGTTCGGTCCGAACCGCGAGCGCTCGATCGCCGGCATCAAGCGAATCTCGAAGCCGGGTCTGCGTGTGTACGCGAAGTCCACCAACCTGCCGAAGGTCCTCGGTGGCCTGGGCGTGGCGATCATCTCCACGTCCCACGGTCTCCTGACCGGCCAGCAGGCGCAGAAGAAGGGCGTGGGTGGGGAAGTCCTCGCCTACGTCTGGTAGTCGGGAACGGAGGAAAAGCTATGTCTCGTATCGGCAAGCTCCCCATCCCGGTTCCCGCCGGCGTGGACGTCACCATCGATGGCCGCACGGTCGCGGTGAAGGGCCCCAAGGGTCTCCTCTCCCACACCGTTGCCGCCCCCATCGAGATCGTTAAGGGCGAGGACGGCGTTCTGAACGTCACCCGTCCGAACGACGAGCGTCAGAACAAGGCCCTCCACGGCCTGTCCCGCACGCTGGTGGCCAACATGATCACCGGTGTGACCCAGGGATACACCAAGGCGCTCGAGATCAGCGGTGTCGGTTACCGCGTTGCCGCGAAGGGCTCCGCTCTGGAGTTCCAGCTCGGCTACAGCCACCCGATCCTGGTGGAGGCGCCCGAGGGCATCTCCTTCAAGGTCGAGTCGCCGACCAAGTTCTCGGTCGAGGGCATCGACAAGCAGAAGGTCGGCGAGGTCGCCGCCAACATCCGCAAGCTGCGGAAGCCCGACCCGTACAAGGCCAAGGGCGTCAAGTACGCGGGCGAGGTCATCCGCCGCAAGGTCGGAAAGGCTGGTAAGTAAAGCCATGGCATACGGTGTGAAGATCGCCAAGGGCGACGCTTACAAGCACGCTGCGAAGGCGCGCCGCCACATCCGCATTCGCAAGAGCATCTCGGGTACGGCGGAGCGTCCGCGCCTCGTCGTGACCCGCTCGAACCGCGGCATCACCGCTCAGGTCATCGACGACCTCCAGGGCCACACCCTGGCGTCGGCGTCGCACCTGGACGCGTCGATCCGCGGCGGCGAGGGTGACAAGTCCGCGCAGGCCAAGCAGGTCGGTGCCCTGGTCGCCGAGCGCGCCAAGGCCGCCGGTGTCGAGGCCGTCGTGTTCGACCGCGGTGGCAACAGGTACGCCGGGCGCATTGCCGCTCTGGCTGACGCCGCCCGCGAAGCCGGGCTGAAGTTCTAAGCCCCGGTTCCGGGACTCACGGACGTAACAGAGAGAGGTAATCCAATGGCTGGACCCCAGCGCCGCGGCAGCGGTGCCGGTGGCGGCGAGCGGCGGGACCGGAAGGGTCGCGACGGTGGCGCTGCCGCCGAGAAGACCGCTTACGTTGAGCGCGTTGTCGCGATCAACCGTGTCGCCAAGGTTGTGAAGGGTGGTCGTCGCTTCAGCTTCACCGCGCTGGTCGTGGTGGGCGACGGTGACGGCACCGTGGGTGTCGGTTACGGCAAGGCCAAGGAAGTTCCCGCGGCCATCGCCAAGGGTGTCGAGGAGGCGAAGAAGAACTTCTTCCGCGTCCCCCGCATCCAGGGCACCATCCCGCACCCGATCCAGGGCGAGAAGGCGGCCGGCGTTGTCCTGCTGAAGCCTGCTTCCCCCGGTACCGGTGTTATCGCCGGTGGCCCGGTGCGCGCCGTTCTGGAGTGCGCCGGCGTTCACGACATCCTGTCGAAGTCGCTCGGCTCCGACAACGCGATCAACATCGTGCACGCGACCGTGGAGGCCCTCAAGGGCCTGCAGCGTCCCGAGGAGATCGCGGCCCGCCGCGGTCTGCCGCTCGAGGACGTCGCCCCCGCGGCTCTGCTCCGTGCGCGTGCAGGGGCGGGTGTGTGATGGCTCGCCTCAAGATCACGCAGACGAAGTCGTACATCGGTAGCAAGCAGAACCACCGCGACACCCTGCGTTCGCTCGGGCTCAAGCGCCTGAACGACGTGGTCGTCAAGGAGGACCGTCCCGAGTTCCGCGGCATGGTGCACACCGTCCGCCACCTCGTGACGGTTGAGGAGGTTGACTAATCATGGCTGAGACCAGCCCGCTGAAGGCCCACAACCTCCGTCCCGCCCCGGGCGCCAAGACCGCGAAGACCCGTGTGGGTCGCGGTGAGGCCTCGAAGGGTAAGACGGCCGGTCGTGGTACCAAGGGTACGAAGGCCCGTTACCAGGTTCCGCAGCGCTTCGAGGGTGGGCAGATGCCCCTCCACATGCGCCTGCCGAAGCTGAAGGGTTTCAAGAACCCGTTCCGCACCGAGTTCCAGGTCGTTAACCTGGACAAGCTGGCCGCGCTCTACCCGCAGGGTGGCGAGGTCACGGTGGCCGACCTGGTCGCCAAGGGTGCGGTTCGCAAGAACCAGCTCGTCAAGGTCCTGGGCCAGGGCGAGATCTCCGTGGCGCTGCAGGTTTCGGTTGACGCCGTCTCCGGCTCCGCCAAGGAGAAGATTGCCGCCGCCGGCGGCTCCGTCACCGAGCTCGTCTAAGACGAACCCACGTGACAGATAGCTGAAAACCCGACCGGGGATGCCTCACATATGGGGCATCCCCGGTTGGTCGTTCCACGGGGGGCGCAGTCGCCGGTAAGGTGGCCTGCACCTTTGCATGTACGTATTCGTCGAACCTCAGACCGTCACCTCTGACGCAGTAGCGCGGGGGTCGCAGGAGGCACCGTGCTCACCGCGTTCGCCCGGGCGTTCAAGACGCCCGACCTGCGCAAGAAGCTGCTCTTCACGCTCGGCATCATCGTGCTGTTCCGGCTCGGGTCCCACATCCCGGTACCCGGCGTGAGCTACAAGAACGTCCAGATCTGCGTCGAACAGGCCGGGAGCAGCAACAGCCTCTTCGGTCTCGTCAACATGTTCAGCGGCGGTGCGCTGCTCCAGATCACGATCTTCGCGCTCGGGATCATGCCGTACATCACGGCGAGCATCATCCTGCAGCTGCTGACCGTGGTCATCCCGAAGCTCGAGAACCTCAAGAAAGAGGGCCAGTCCGGTACTGCGAAGATCACGCAGTACACGCGCTACCTGACGGTCGCCCTCGCGATCCTCCAGGGCACGGGTCTCGTCGCCACCGCCCGCACCGGCGCCCTCTTCCAGGGCTGCCAGGTCGCGAGCCAGATCGTCCCGAACCGGTCGATCTTCACCACCGTCACGATGGTCATCACCATGACCGCCGGCACCTGCGTGGTCATGTGGCTCGGCGAGCTCGTCACCGACCGCGGCATCGGCAACGGCATGTCGATCCTGATGTTCATCTCGATCGCCGCCGGCTTCATGGGCGCCCTGTGGCAGATCAAGCTCCAGGGCAAGATCGCCGACGGCTGGGTCGAGTTCGGCGTGGTGATCCTGGTCGGCCTGGCGATGGTCGCGCTGGTGGTCTTCGTGGAGCAGGCCCAGCGCCGCATCCCGGTCCAGTACGCGAAGCGCATGATCGGGCGCCGTGCGTACGGCGGCACCTCGACCTACATCCCGCTCAAGGTGAACCAGGCGGGTGTGATTCCGGTCATCTTCGCGTCGTCGCTGCTGTACATCCCCGCGCTGATCGTCCAGTTCAGCGGATCCACCGCAGACTGGGCGATCTGGATCCAAAAGCACTTCGTCAAGGGCGACCACCCGTACTACATCGCCGCCTACTTCCTCTTGATCGTCTTCTTCGCGTTCTTCTACGTGGCGATTTCGTTCAACCCCGAGGAAGTTGCAGACAACATGAAGAAGTATGGTGGGTTCATCCCGGGTATCCGCGCCGGTCGACCCACCGCCGAGTACCTGAGCTACGTGCTCAACCGGATCACCTGGCCGGGGTCGCTGTACCTGGGTCTCATCGCTCTTGTGCCGACGATGGCGTTGGCCGGCTTCGGAGCGAACCAGAACTTCCCGTTCGGCGGGACGAGCATCCTCATCATCGTGGGTGTGGGTCTGGAAACCGTGAAGCAGATCGAGAGCCAGCTCCAGCAGCGTAACTACGAAGGGTTCCTCCGCTGATGCGTATCGTCCTCGTCGGACCGCCCGGTGCGGGCAAGGGAACGCAGGCCGCGTTCCTTGCGAAGAACCTGTCGATCCCGCACATCTCCACGGGCGACCTGTTCCGGGCCAACATCAGCCAGAACACCGAGCTCGGCCGGCGCGCCAAGGCGTTCATGGACGCCGGCGACCTCGTCCCCGACGAGATCACCATCGGCATGGCCAAGGACCGGATGGAGCAGGCGGACGCCGCGAACGGCTTCCTGCTCGACGGTTTCCCGCGCAACGTCTCGCAGGCCGAGGCGCTGGACAAGATGCTCCAGGCCGCGGGCATGACCCTCGACGCCGTCCTCGACCTGGAGGTCGAGGAGGACGAGGTCGTCAAGCGCATCGCCGGCCGCCGGATCTGCCGCAACGACTCCGCTCACGTCTTCCACGTCGCGTACGCCGCGCCGAAGACCGCGGGCGTCTGCGACCAGTGCGGCGGCGAGCTGTACCAGCGCGACGACGACTCCGAGGCCACGGTCCGCAACCGGCTCGAGGTCTACCACACGCAGACCGAGCCGATCATCGACTACTACAAGGCCCAGGGCCTGCTGGTGACCATTCCGGCCCTCGGCGAGGTCGCGGACGTCACGCAGCGCGCGATGGACGCCCTGAAGAAGTAGTACCCCCTGGGGTGCAGGTACGGCCGCGGTGTCCGGTGGACGCCGCGGCCGTACTGTTGAGTGAACCAGAACACGGCAGATCCGAAGGTGGAAGCTTCCCATGGTCCAGATCAAGACCCCCGAGCAGATCGCGAAGATGCGCGAGGCAGGGCTGGTCGTCGCCGCGATCCACGCGGCGACCCGTGAGGCGGCCGTTCCGGGCGCCACGACGCGGGATCTGGACATGGTCGCCCGCAAGGTGATCGCGGACGCGGGCGCCAAGTCGAACTTCCTCGGCTACGGCGGCTTCCCCGCGACCATCTGCACCTCGGTGAACGAGGTCGTCGTCCACGGCATCCCGGACGACAAGACGGTCCTCAAGGACGGCGACATCATCTCCATCGACGCCGGCGCCATCGTCGACGGCTGGCATGGCGACGCGGCCTACACGGCCTTCGTGGGCGACGGACACGCTCCGGAGCTGCTGGAGCTCTCCCGGGTGACCGAGGAGTCGATGTGGGCCGGCATCGCCGCGATGAAGAACGGCAACCGCCTCGTGGACATCTCCAAGGCCATCGAGGGCTACATCCGGCGCCAGCCGCGGCCCGCGTCCGGCAAGTACGGGATCATCGAGGACTACGGCGGCCACGGCATCGGCTCCGAGATGCACATGGACCCGCACCTGCTGAACTACGTCTCGCGCAAGCGCGGCAAGGGCGTCAAACTGGTACCGGGCCTGTGCCTGGCCATCGAGCCGATGGTCTCGCTCGGAACCGCCCGTACGGAGGTACTGGCGGACGACTGGACGGTCATCACCACGGACGGCACCTGGTCCTCGCACTGGGAGCACTCCGTGGCCCTGACGGAGGCCGGCCCGATCGTCCTGACCAGCCCGGACTGCGGCAAGGCGAAGCTGGCGGAGTACGGGGTCACCACGGCCCCGGACCCGCTCGGTTAATGATCTAGACTCAGGGGCAAACTTTCCGGATTCGTCTTTCTGGGTGCCCTGACGTAGACTGACTCGTCGGCTTACGTGCATTCCCATGCCCGTGGTCGATCAAGGTAGCCGATTCGAAAGGCGAAGCGTGGCCAAGAAGCAAGGTGCCATCGAAATCGAGGGCACCGTGATCGAGTCCCTCCCGAACGCAATGTTCAAGGTGGAACTGCAGAACGGTCACAAGGTCCTCGCGCACATCAGCGGCAAGATGCGCATGCACTACATCCGCATCCTCCCCGATGACCGGGTCGTGGTGGAGCTCTCTCCGTACGACCTGACGCGTGGCCGGATCGTCTACCGATACAAGTAGATCTTGCTCTCACTCCTGCCTGGGCTGACGTCCCGGTGCGGGTGGTGGCACTGACCCGGAGAACCTCAGACACCATGAAGGTCAAGCCGAGCGTCAAGAAGATCTGCGACAAGTGCAAGGTGATCCGCCGTCACGGCCGGGTCATGGTCATCTGCGACAACCTGCGCCACAAGCAGCGCCAGGGCTGACGCACGCCGACCGACCTGCACTTCGCAGTTCTTCGCGCGACGTAAGAAAACGTACATACGCAGAACCCGCCCAGCCCCACACGGGCCGGCGGTACCTCCGGCGGGGGCCGGGGACCCGGACGTACCACCACTCCTTCGGGTGGTCGGCGGTCGGGAGCGGTTCTGCGGAAGACCCCCGAACACACAGGAGCCATTGCATGGCACGCGTTTCCGGTGTTGACATCCCGCGCGAAAAGCGTGTGGAGATCGCACTCACCTACGTCTTCGGTATCGGGCGCACCCGGTCCAAGGAGATCCTCGCCTCCACCGGCGTGAACCCGAACACCCGCGTTCGTGACCTGGCCGAAGAGGACCTCGTCAAGATCCGCGAGTACGTGGACGCCAACCTCCGCACCGAGGGTGACCTCCGCCGCGAGATCCAGGGCGACATCCGTCGCAAGATCGAGATCCAGTGCTACCAGGGCATCCGCCACCGTCGCGGCCTCCCGGTGCACGGTCAGCGCACCAGCACCAACGCGCGTACCCGCAAGGGCCCGCGTCGCGCGATCGCCGGTAAGAAGAAGCCGGGCAAGAAGTAGTCCTGTTCAGCGGTCTTGCGCTGTAGGACCGACCACCTCCCGTAGGAGTAAGAGATGCCCCCCAAGGGTCGTCAGGGCGCTGCCAAGAAGGTGCGCCGCAAGGAAAAGAAGAACGTCGCTCACGGGCACGCCCACATCAAGAGCACGTTCAACAACACGATCGTCTCGATCACGGACCCGTCCGGCAACGTGATCTCCTGGGCCTCCGCCGGCCACGTCGGCTTCAAGGGCTCGCGCAAGTCCACCCCCTTCGCCGCGCAGATGGCCGCCGAGTCGGCCGCCCGCCGCGCGCAGGAGCACGGCATGCGCAAGGTTGACGTCTTCGTCAAGGGTCCGGGCTCCGGCCGCGAGACCGCGATCCGCTCCCTGCAGGCCACCGGCCTCGAGGTGGGCTCGATCCAGGACGTCACCCCCACCCCGCACAACGGCTGCCGTCCGCCGAAGCGCCGCCGCGTCTGACGCAGCGACGCCTGTGCGTCCTTGAGTGTCCGGGCGGTACGTCCCCTTCGGGGGCCGTGCCGCCCGTACCCTTGCAGTACCGCTGTACCCGTACAGCACATGTCGGACGTCAAATAGTGGGCGTCCACGACTGAAGGAAAAAGACATGCTTATCGCTCAGCGTCCTTCGCTGACCGAAGAGGTCGTCGACGAGTACCGCTCGCGGTTCGTGATCGAGCCGCTCGAGCCGGGCTTCGGCTACACCCTCGGCAACTCCCTGCGCCGTACCCTCCTGTCCTCGATCCCGGGTGCCGCTGTCACCAGCATCCGCATCGACGGCGTCCTGCACGAGTTCACCACCGTGCCGGGCGTCAAGGAGGACGTGACCGACCTCATCCTCAACATCAAGCAGCTGGTCGTCTCCTCGGAGCACGACGAGCCGGTCGTGATGTACCTGCGCAAGCAGGGCCCCGGCCTGGTCACCGCCGCCGACATCGCGCCCCCGGCCGGTGTCGAGGTGCACAACCCGGACCTGGTCCTCGCCACCCTCAACGGCAAGGGCAAGCTGGAGATGGAGCTGACCGTCGAGCGCGGTCGCGGCTACGTCTCCGCCGTCCAGAACAAGCAGGTGGGCCAGGAGATCGGCCGTATCCCGGTCGACTCCATCTACTCGCCGGTTCTGAAGGTCACCTACAAGGTCGAGGCGACCCGAGTCGAGCAGCGCACCGACTTCGACAAGCTGATCGTCGACGTCGAGACCAAGCAGGCCATGCGCCCGCGCGACGCCATGGCGTCCGCCGGCAAGACCCTGGTCGAGCTGTTCGGTCTGGCCCGCGAGCTCAACATCGACGCCGAGGGCATCGACATGGGCCCGTCCCCGACGGACGCCGCCCTGGCCGCCGACCTGGCGCTGCCGATCGAGGAGCTGGAGCTCACGGTCCGCTCCTACAACTGCCTCAAGCGCGAGGGCATCCACTCCGTGGGTGAGCTCGTCGCCCGCTCCGAGGCCGACCTGCTCGACATCCGCAACTTCGGTGCGAAGTCGATCGACGAGGTCAAGGCGAAGCTGGCCGGCATGGGCCTGGCCCTGAAGGACAGCCCGCCCGGGTTCGACCCGACCGCCGCCGCCGACGCGTTCGGCGCGGACGACGACGCCGACGCCGGCTTCGTCGAGACCGAGCAGTACTGATTTTCCCCGCCGCCGGCGGCCGGGGCCCCCGGGCCCCGCTCGCCGGCCGGGTTCGATTGGACTTCCGCAGGGCAACCGCCCCGCGGGAACTGACACCGGTACCTGACACGGCCGGTGCAGATACGAAGGAGTAACACCATGCCGCGTCCCGCAAAGGGTGCCCGTCTGGGCGGCAGCGCCGCGCACGAGAAGCACCTGCTCGCGAACCTCGCGAAGGCGCTCTTCGAGCACGGCCGCATCACGACGACCGAGGCCAAGGCCCGCCGCCTGCGCCCCGTCGCCGAGCGTCTGATCACCAAGGCGAAGAAGGGCGACATCCACAACCGTCGCCTGGTTCTCCAGACGATCACGGACAAGAGCATCGTCCACACGCTCTTCACCGAGATCGCCCCGCGCTTCGAGAACCGCCCCGGTGGTTACACGCGCATCACCAAGATCGGCAACCGTCGCGGCGACAACGCCCCGATGGCGGTCATCGAGCTCGTCGAGGCCCTGACCGTGGCCCAGCAGGCCACCGGTGAGGCCGAGGCCGCCACCAAGCGTGCGGCCAAGGACGCCGAGGCTGCCGCCGAGGCCCCCGCCGAGGTCGAGGAGACCAAGGAGGCCTGATCCTCCGGGATCGCGCCTGCCTGATCGGCTCTGAGCGGGCCCGCCCCTTTCCGGGGCGGGCCCGTTCTGCATGGGTGAGCACGTGGTGAAGAGATCGAGCCTGAGAGGATCGCTCACGTGAGTGACGAGGTGGAGCCCGGGCACGTCCGGGTGAGGCTGGACCTGTCGTACGACGGCACGGACTTCTCCGGCTGGGCGAAGCAGCGCACGCTGCGCACCGTCCAGGGCGAGCTGGAGTCGGCCCTGCAGACCGTGATGCGGCTGCCCTACCCGGTCGAGCTGACCGTGGCCGGGCGGACCGACGCCGGCGTGCACGCGCGCGGGCAGGTCGCCCAGTTCGACCTGACCGAGGAGGTGTGGGCCGAGCACGGCGACAAGCTGCTGCGGCGCCTCGCCGGGCGCCTGCCGCGCGACGTGCGGGTGTGGAAGGTGGCCGAGGCCCCCGCGGGCTTCAACGCCCGCTTCTCGGCCGTCTGGCGCCGCTACGCCTACCGCGTCGGCGACCACCAGGGCGGCGTCGACCCGCTGCTGCGCAACCACGTGCTGTGGCACCCCTGGCCGCTGGACGTGGCCGCCATGAACGAGGCCGCCGTCGAGCTCCTCGGCGAGCACGACTTCGCCGCGTACTGCCGCAAGCGCGAGGGCGCCACCACCATCCGCACCCTCCAGCAGCTGAGCTGGGAGCGGGGTGAGGACGGCATCGTCACCGCGACGGTCCGCGCCGACGCGTTCTGCCACAACATGGTCCGCTCGCTGGTGGGCGCCCTGCTGCACGTCGGCGACGGGCACCGCCCGACCGACTGGCCGGGCAAGGTGCTGCGCGCCGCCGTACGCGACTCCTCGGTCCACGTGGTCAAGCCGCACGGGCTCACCCTGGAGGAGGTCGGCTACCCGGCGGACGAGCTGCTGGCCGCCCGCAGCAAGGAGGCCCGCAACATGCGCACCCTCCCGGGCGCCGGCTGCTGCTAATCCGTTTGGGCGGACCGGCGGCCGCCCGGGACAATGCCCGGCATGGGACATCTCGAAGCCAGCCACCTGGAGTACTACCTTCCCGACGGGCGGGTCCTGCTCCCCGACGTCTCCTTCCGCGTGGGGGAGGGGGCGGTGGTGGCCCTCGTCGGGGCGAACGGCGCCGGCAAGACCACCCTGCTGAAGCTGATCTCCGGTGAGCTCCAGCCGCACGGCGGCGCCGTCACCCACAGCGGCGGCCTCGGGGTGATGTCCCAGTTCGTCGGCTCGGTGCGGGACGAGACGACCGTACGGGACCTGCTGGTCTCGGTGTCCCAGCCGCAGATCCGGGCTGCCGCCCGGGCCGTCGACCACGCCGAGCACCTGATCATGACGGTGGACGACGAGGCCGCCCAGATGGCCTACGCCCAGGCGCTCAGCGACTGGGCCGACGTCCAGGGCTACGAGGCGGAGACGCTCTGGGACGTCTGCACCACGGCCGCGCTGGGCGTCCCGTACGACTCCGCCCAGTTCCGCGAGGTGCGCACGCTCTCCGGCGGTGAACAGAAGCGGCTCGTCCTGGAGGCGCTGCTGCGCGGGCCGGACGAGGTGCTGCTGCTCGACGAGCCGGACAACTACCTCGACGTCCCGGGCAAGCGGTGGCTGGAGGAGCAGCTGCGGGCCACCCGCAAGACGGTCCTGTTCGTCTCCCACGACCGGGAGCTGCTGACCCAGGCCGCCCAGAAGATCATCAGCCTGGAGGCGAGTCCGATGGGCTCCGACGTCTGGGTGCACGGCGCGGGCTTCGGCACCTACCACGAGGCCCGCAAGGAGCGCTTCGCCCGGTTCGAGGAGCTCAAGCGGCGCTGGGACGAGGAGCACGCCCGGCTGAAGGCGCTGGTGCTGCGGCTGCGCAACCAGGCCGCGAGCAGCCCCGACATGGCCTCGCGCTACCGGGCGATGCAGACCCGCTTCCAGAAGTTCGAGGAGGCCGGCCCGCCGCCGGAGCCGCCGCGGGAGCAGGACATCAAGATGCGGCTCAAGGGCGGCCGTACGGGCGTGCGCGCGCTGACGGTGGAGAACCTGGAGCTGACCGGCCTGATGAAGCCGTTCTCCCTGGAGGTCTTCTACGGGGAGCGGGTCGCGGTGCTCGGCTCGAACGGCTCCGGCAAATCGCACTTCCTGCGGCTGCTGGCGGGTGAGGACGTCAAGCACACCGGCGGCTGGAAGCTGGGCGCACGGGTGGTTCCCGGCCATTTCGCGCAGACGCACGCCCATCCGGAGCTGTTCGGCCGCACGCTCGTCGACATCCTGTGGACGGAGGCGGCCAAGCCGCTGGGCCAGGCGATGGGGGCCCTGCGCCGCTACGAGCTGGAGCGGCAGGCGGAGCAGCCGTTCGAGAAGCTCTCGGGCGGCCAGCAGGCGCGGTTCCAGATCCTGCTGCTGGAGCTGGCCGGGACCACGGCGCTGCTGCTGGACGAGCCGACCGACAACCTCGACCTGGAGTCCGCGGAGGCCCTGCAGGACGGCCTGGAGTCGTACGAGGGCACGGTGCTGTGCGTGACCCACGACCGCTGGTTCGCCCGCACATTTGACCGTTACTTGGTCTTCGGTTCAGACGGTGTTGTGCGGGAGACTCAGGAGCCCGTTTGGGACGAACGTAGGGTCGAGCGGAAGCGCTAGGGGGAGCCAGCCCCCGGGCGGGTCGATCGGGAGGCGTTGTGCGGCTGCGGCCTGGCACCTGGCTCAGGGAACGGTACGACCCGGCGGCCCGGCGGCGGGCGGGGGCCTGGCTGCTGCGGCCGGCGCCCCGCTCCTGGGTGGTCCTCTGCCTCGCCGTGGTCCTGGGCGTGGCGGTCTCGACGAGCCTGCGCGAGAACTGGGGCTCGGACAACGCCTTCGTCGTCAAGGCCGCCGACACCCTGCTGGCCGGCGGCTCCCCGTACGAGGACAAGCGGTTCCTCTACCTGCCGAGCGCCGTGCTCCTGGCGGTGCCCGAGGCGCTGCTGCCGCGGGCGGTGTTGCGCTGGCTGCTCCCGGCCGGCATCTCGGCGCTGGTGGCGGCGGGCTGGTGGGCCTCGCTGCGGCTGTTCTCCGTGCCGGTGCGCTCCCGTTTCGCGGTCGGCGGCTTCACGCTGCTGGCGCTCGGCTACAAGCCGTACGTGAACCTCGTCCTGATCGGGAACTGGACGGCCGTCTCGGCGGCCGCCCTGCCCCTGGCCCTGCTGCTCGCGCACCGGCGGTCCTGGACGGCCGCGGGCCTGGTGGTGGGGCTGGCCATCGCCGCCAAGCCGATGCTCGTGCCGGTCGGGCTGCTGTTCGTGCTGGCCCGGCGGTGGCGGGGGCTGGCGGCGGCCGTGGCCGTCCCGGCGGGGCTGTCGCTGCTGGGGGCGCTGCTGATGCCGAGCCCGACGCTGTTCTTCACCAAGACCCTGCCGTTCCTGCTGGGCGGGCAGGACGCGTACGCGCTGCCCTGGGACGCCTCGCCGATCGCGGTGCTGCCCCGGCTGGGGGTGCCGGAGCCGGTCGCGGTGGCGGTGGCCTTCGCGGGGGCCGGCGCCGGGCTGTGGGGCGCCTGGCGGCGCTGGCGGCGGCCGGACTCCGCCGAGGTCGACGGGGGAGAGCTGCGGCTGGCGGAGACGGCCTGCATGGTGATGCTCGCCGCATTCCTGGTCTCCCGCCCCTCCTTCGACCACTACCTGCTGGTGGTGCTGCCGCTGCTACTGGCCTCGGGGGTGCGGCCGGGCTCGATGCCCCGCTCGCCCTGGTTCTGGCTGGCCCTGACGCCCCAGGTGGCGCTGGTGCCGTGGCCCTCGGAGCTGGCCCACAAGCGGCGCGCGTTCAAGGACATGGCAACCCTGTGCGGGCTCGCGGTTCTGGCGGCGCGTCGTGCGCTGCGCCGCGGTCGGGTTATTCTGGAGCCCGTAACAACTGCGGGGTCCCCACCCAGGACCGAACCGGAGTGCGCCGCGACGCCAGCTCAATCGGCATCGCGGACCGCGTTTTGACCCGTACGGGTCTGATTGGGTATCCTGCTGGTTTGTTATGCGTATTGGCTTTCTCATTCTCACGTGAAAGGGCCTTACGCCGGTCCACCGGACCGATGACCAGCGGCTTCACACGGGTGCGTCCCCGATGTGAACGAGGGCTGTCGTGATCGTCCGTGGTGACCCTGTCAGGACCTATCCCGCGGGGCTTGTGCCCTATGGGATGACCCACCACTGAAGAAGCGAAGGCATACGCGTGCGTACGTACAGCCCCAAGCCCGGCGACATCTCGCGCCAGTGGCTCGTCATCGACGCCCAGGACGTTGTCCTCGGCCGTCTGGCGACCCAGGCCGCTGCCCTCCTGAAGGGCAAGCACAAGCCGACCTACGCCCCCCACATGGACATGGGCGACTTCGTCGTCATCATCAACGCCGACAAGGTCCACCTGTCCGGCAACAAGGCGACCCAGAAGATGGCGTACCGCCACTCCGGCTTCCCGGGCGGTCTGCGCTCCGTGCGCTACGACGACCTGCTGGCGAACAACCCGGAGAAGGCCGTCGAGAAGGCCGTCAAGGGCATGCTCCCCAAGAACTCCCTGGGCCGTCAGATGCTCTCGAAGCTGAAGGTCTACTCGGGCGACCAGCACCCGCACGCTGCCCAGCAGCCGGTGCCGTTCGAGATCACCCAGGTCGCGCAGTAGTTCCGGCCACCCCCTAAACACAGAGAATTCTGAGGAGCATCGTGGCCGAGACCACCGCTGAGACCCCCGTCGACGAGTTCGAGGGCGTCGAGGAGTACACCACCGAGTCGGACGTCGTCGTCGAGGGCGACTACACCTCCGAGTCCCTTGCCGGTCGCTTCGGTGACCCCCAGCCGGCCGCCGGCCTGGGTCGTCGCAAGAACGCCATCGCCCGCGTCCGGATCGTTCCGGGCACCGGCAAGTGGAAGATCAACGGTCGCACCCTCGAGGACTACTTCCCGAACAAGGTGCACCAGCAGGAAGTCAACGAGCCGTTCAAGCTGCTCGAGCTCGACGGCCGCTACGACGTCATCGCCCGCATCTCGGGTGGCGGCGTCTCCGGCCAGGCCGGCGCCCTGCGCCTGGGCGTGGCCCGTGCGCTGAACGAGGCGGACGTCGACAACAACCGCCCGGCGCTGAAGAAGGCCGGCTTCCTTTCCCGCGACGACCGTGCGGTCGAGCGCAAGAAGGCCGGTCTGAAGAAGGCCCGTAAGGCTCCGCAGTACAGCAAGCGCTAATCTGCGCCTGCTGTTCAGCAACGACCGCCCCGGCAGCATTCGTGCTGCCGGGGCGGTTCGTTTACCGCCACGAGCGGCACATACCTGTCACGGCAGGTCTAGAGCGAAGCGCGATCTTGGGAGGTCAACAGTGGGACAACTCTTCGGGACGGACGGTGTACGCGGCGTCGCCAATGCGGATCTGACGGCTGAGCTCGCGCTCGGCCTCTCCGTGGCAGCCGCCCACGTGCTGGCCGAAGCGGGCACCTTCGCGGGTCACCGGCCCACCGCGGTCGTCGGCCGCGACCCCCGCGCCTCCGGCGAGTTCCTGGAGGCCGCCGTCGTCGCAGGTCTCGCGAGCGCGGGCGTGGACGTCCTGCGCGTCGGTGTGCTGCCCACCCCGGCGGTGGCGTATCTCACCGGTGCGCTGGGTGCCGACCTCGGCGTGATGCTCTCCGCCAGCCACAACGCGATGCCCGACAACGGGATCAAGTTCTTCGCCCGCGGCGGCCACAAGCTCGCCGACGAGCTGGAGAACCGCATCGAGGCCGTCTACGAGGAGCACCGCACCGGCGCGCCCTGGGACCGGCCCACCGGCGCCGGCGTCGGCCGGGTCTCCGACTACGACCAGGGCTTCGACAAGTACGTCGCCCACCTCATCGGCGTCCTGCCCAACCGCCTCGACGGGCTGAAGATCGTCCTGGACGAGGCGCACGGCGCGGCCGCCCGCGTCTCGCCCGAGGCCTTCGCCCGGGCCGGTGCCGAGGTCGTCACCATCGGTGCCGAGCCCGACGGCCTCAACATCAACGACGGCTGCGGCTCCACCCACCTGGACCTGCTCAGGCAGGCTGTGGTCGAGCACGGTGCCGACTTCGGCATCGCCCACGACGGTGACGCCGACCGCTGCCTGGCCGTGGACGGCTCCGGCGCGGAGGTCGACGGCGACCAGATCCTCGCCGTGCTGGCCCTGGCCATGCGCGAGGCAGGCTCCCTGCGCGGCAACACCGTCGTCGGCACCGTGATGTCCAACCTGGGCTTCAAGCTGGCCATGGAGTCCGAGGGCATCCAGGTCGTGCAGACCGGCGTCGGCGACCGGTACGTGCTGGAGGCCATGAAGGAGCACGGCTACGCGCTGGGCGGCGAGCAGTCCGGGCACGTGATCATCCTGGACCACGCGACGACCGGCGACGGCACGCTCACCGGCCTGATGCTGGCCGCGCGCGTGGCCGCCACGGGCCGCTCGCTCGGCGAGCTGGCGGGCGTCATGAAGCGGCTCCCGCAGGTCCTGATCAACGTGCCCGACGTGGACAAGTCCAAGGTGGCGACCTCCGGCGAGCTGGCCGCGGCCGTCGCCGACGCCGAGCGCGAGCTCGGCGCCACCGGCCGGGTGCTGCTGCGTCCGTCCGGCACCGAGCCGCTCGTACGGGTGATGGTCGAGGCCGCCGACATCGAGCAGGCCCGCGCGGTGGCCGGCCGCCTCGCCGACGCCGTGAAGTCGGCCCTCGGCTAGCGCGTACCGGCACTCAGCAGCAGCGTGGCGCACCCGCCGCGGCCGGTCATTCGGCCGCGGCGGGTGCGCCACAGCGGTTTTGCGGGCCTGCTCAGAGCTTGCGCAGGCTCAGCTTCTGGACCTTGTGGTCGGGGCCCTTGCGTACGACGAGGGTGGCCCGGCCGCGGGTGGGCGCCACGTTCTCCAGCAGGTTCGGCTTGTTGATCGTGCGCCACATGGTCTGCGCGTACTCCAGCGCCTCCTCCTCGGAGACCTGGGTGTACTTGCGGAAGTAGGAGAAAGGATTCTGGAACGCGGTCTCGCGCAGCTTGCGGAACCGGTTGAGGTACCAGCGCTCGATGTCCTCGGGGCGCGCGTCCACGTACACGCTGAAGTCGAAGTAGTCGGCGAGGCCGACCCGGGTCCGCCCGTCCTTGCCCGGCAGGGCCGGCTGGAGCACGTTGAGGCCCTCGACGATCAGGATGTCCGGGCGGCGCACGACGAGCTGCTCGCCGGGGACGATGTCGTAGATCAGGTGGGAGTACACCGGGGCCGTGACCTCGTCCTTGCCGGCCTTGATGTCGGCGACGAAGCGGGTGAGCGCGCGGCGGTCGTAGGACTCGGGGAAGCCCTTGCGGGAGGTCAGCCCGCGCCGGCGCAGCTCCTCCATCGGGTACAGGAACCCGTCGGTGGTGACGCGCTCCACGCGCGGGTGCTCGGGCCAGCGGGCCAGCAGGGCCTGCAGCAGGCGGGCCACGGTGGACTTGCCGACGGCGACGGAGCCGGCCACGCCTATGACGAAGGGGGTGCCCTGCTGGTTGCCGTGGCCGTTGCCGCCCGCGTCGCCCAGGAAGGTGTTGAGGGTGCCGCGGAGGTTGCTGGTGGCGCCGACGTACAGGTTGAGCAGGCGGGAGAGCGGCAGGTAGACGTCGCGGACCTCGTCGAGGTCGATGACGTCGCCGAGGCCCCGCAGCTGCTCGACCTCCTCTGCGGTCAGTGGCAGCGGGGTCCGCTCGCGCAGGGCGCTCCACTCGGCGCGGGTGAGGTCCACGTACGGCGAGGGCTCGGCGCGGCGCTGGGGGCGCTCGGGCCGGTCGGGGCGCTCCGTTGCGCTGTCCGATGTGCTTCGTGGCGGCGAAGTGATCACACCGCCATTGTCGTGGCTCCGAGCCCCTTGTGGGTGGTGGGGTCGGTCACGTGGGGGAGGGGCGGGGGCCGGATTCCGGCGGTATTCGGTCTCGCTGGGGTCACGATCCGGCGTACGGGCGTGCGCGGGCCGGTGGCGGCGGGTCCGGGCCCGTAGATTGCGATCACCACGGCTCGGCGGACCCCATGGGGAGTGGGCGCTGCACGGGCCGTTGCGATCGACGTCAAGCACAACCGTCCGACTGGGGGAGATCCACCGTGCGCAGCACCTTCGTACGCCGTACCGTCCTCGCCGCCTCCGCGGCGTCCCTGGCCCTGCTGGCCACCGCGTGCAGCTCCGGCTCGTCCGACAGCAAGGACGACACCAAGGCCGGCGCCTCCGCGCCCGCCGCGGCCTCGCCCTCGGCCGCCGCGGCGGCGAAGGGCAAGACCGACGCCGAGCTCGCCGGGCTGATCGTGGCCCAGGCCGACCTGCCGGACCACGTCGTCAAGGCCGCGACCCCGGCCGAGGCCGCCGCCGGCGCCGCGAGCACCAGCGACAAGCCCGACTGCCTGCCGCTGGTCAAGGCGCAGTCCATGGCGCCGGTCGGCAAGTCCACCGGCGCCGCCCGCACCAAGGCCGTCGCCAAGCCGAAGGCCCCGGACGCGGGTGCCAGCCCCGAGGACAAGGCGAAGGCGGCCATGGACGCCCTCGGCTCCACGGCCACCGCCGTCACCATCGCCTCGTACGAGGGCAAGGGCGCGGAGGAGGCCTTCGCCGCCCTGAAGACGGCGGGTACGGCCTGCGCCGGCGGCTACGGCGTGACGAGCGACGGCGAGACGGCCAAGGTCTCCAAGGTCGCTGCCGCCGCCCCCGTCACCGCGGGCGACGAGGCCCTGGCGTACACGGTGGAGGCCGAGCAGGACGGCGCCAAGATCTCGACGCAGCTCGTCGCCGTGCGCAAGGGCAACACCCTGGCCACCTTCTCCGCGCTGAGCCTGTCCGGTACGGCCGAGCAGCCGAAGGCCGTCGTCGACGCGCAGGTCAAGAAGCTCGGCTGAGCGATGCACTTGTCTACCCCGCTCCGGCGCATTCGCCGGGGCGGGGTTTTCGTTTATGTTCATGTACGGGACGGGGGCGGGCCCGCGGCGTACGCTGCGCGTTATGTGCGGAATTGTGGGTTACGTGGGAGCGCAGTCGGCGCTCGATGTGGTCATCGCCGGACTCAAGCGGCTGGAGTACCGCGGCTACGATTCGGCGGGCGTCGCCGTGCTCGCCGACGGCGGGCTCTCGGCCGCCAAGAAGGCCGGGAAGCTGGTCAACCTGGAGAAGCAGCTCGTCGCCCATCCGCTGCCGGTCGGCTCCACCGGCCTCGGGCACACCCGCTGGGCCACCCACGGCGGCCCCACCGACCTCAACGCCCACCCCCACCTGGACAACGCGGGCCGGGTCGCCGTCGTCCACAACGGCATCATCGAGAACTTCGCCGCGCTGCGCGCCGAACTGGCCGAGCGCGGACACCGGCTGGAGTCCGAGACCGACACCGAGGTCGTCGCGCACCTGCTCGCCGAGCAGTTCGCCGCCCACGGGGACCTCGCGGAGGCCATGCGGCGGGTGTGCCGCCGGCTGGAGGGGGCGTTCACGCTGGTCGCGGTGCACGCCGACGTACCGGACGTGGTGGTCGGCGCCCGCCGCAACTCCCCGCTCGTCGTGGGCATCGGCGAGGGCGAGAACTTCCTCGCCTCGGACGTGGCCGCCTTCATCGCCCACACCCGGTCCGCGATCGAGCTGGGCCAGGACCAGGTCGTGGAGCTGCGCCGCGACGAGGTATCGGTGACCAACTTCGACGGCACGCTCGCGACGGTGCGCGCGTACCGCGTGGACTGGGACGCCTCGGCGGCCGAGAAGGGCGGCTACGACTACTTCATGCTCAAGGAGATCGCCGAGCAGCCGAAGGCCGTCGCCGACACCCTCCTCGGCCGGATCGACGCGAGCGGCTCGCTGACCCTGGACGAGGTGCGCATCCCCGCCTCGGTGCTCAGGGAGATCGACAAGGTCGTGATCGTGGCCTGCGGCACGGCGTACCACGCGGGCATGATCGCGAAGCTGGCCATCGAGCACTGGACCCGCATCCCCTGCGAGACGGAGCTCGCGAGCGAGTTCCGCTACCGCGACCCGATCCTCGACCAGCGGACGCTGGTGGTGGCGATCTCGCAGTCCGGCGAGACCATGGACACCCTGATGGCGCTGCGGCACGCGCGCGAGCAGGGGGCCCGGGTGCTGGCCATCTGCAACACCAACGGCTCGACCATCCCGCGGGAATCGGATGCGGTGCTGTACACGCACGCCGGTCCCGAGGTGGCCGTCGCCTCCACCAAGGCGTTCCTGACGCAGCTGGTGGCCTGCTACCTGGTCGCGCTCTACCTCGGCCAGGTCCGCGGCACGAAGTGGGGCGACGAGATCCAGGCGGTGGTGCGCGAGCTGTCCGACATCGCCGCCGCCGTGGACACCGTGCTGGAGACGATGGAGCCCGTACGCGAGCTGGCCCGGTCCCTCGCCGGCAAGGACACGGTGCTCTTCCTCGGGCGGCACGTCGGCTACCCGGTGGCGCTGGAGGGCGCGCTCAAGCTCAAGGAGCTCGCGTACATGCACGCCGAGGGCTTCGCGGCGGGCGAGCTCAAGCACGGGCCGATCGCGCTGATCGAGAAGGACCTGCCGGTGGTGGTCGTGGTCCCCTCGCCGCGCGGGCGCTCGGTGCTCCACGACAAGATCGTGTCGAACATCCAGGAGATCCGGGCGCGCGGGGCGCGGACCATCGTGATCGCGGAGGAGGGCGACCAGGCGGTCGTCCCGTACGCCGACCACCTGATCCGGATCCCGGCGACGCCGACGCTGCTCCAGCCGCTGGTGGCGACGGTGCCGCTGCAGGTGTTCGCGTGCGAACTGGCCACGGCGCGCGGGAACGAGGTGGACCAGCCGCGTAATCTCGCGAAGTCCGTGACCGTCGAATGAATTGATGGATTGGGTTCTTCGTTGTGATTATCGGCGTGGGTATCGACGTTGCCGAGATCGACCGCTTCGGCGCCGCGCTGGAGCGCACGCCGAACATGGCTCAGCGGCTGTTCGTGGACGCGGAGTTGACGCTGCCGAGCGGCGAGCGGCGCGGAATCGCCTCGCTCGCCGCCCGGTTCGCTGCCAAGGAGGCACTCGCCAAGGCGCTCGGTGCGCCCGGCAACATGCTGTGGACCGACGCCGAGGTGTACGTGGAGCACACCGGGCAGCCGCGGGTGCGGGTGACCGGGACGGTGCAGGCGCGGGCCGACGAACTGGGCGTGAAGTCCTTCCACATCTCCCTCAGCCACGACGCGGGCGTCGCCTCCGCCGTGGTCATCGCGGAGGCGTAGCCGCCATGCGCACCGCGTACGGGGTGGAGGACGTACGGGCCGCCGAGCGGGAGCTGATGGCCCGGCTGCCCGAGGGCGCCCTGATGCAGCGGGCGGCGGCCGGGCTGGCCGCCGCCTGCGCCGGGCTGCTGAAGACGGCGCGCGGGGCGGTGTACGGGGCGCGGATCGTGCTCCTCGTCGGGCCGGGCGACAACGGCGGCGACGCGCTGTACGCCGGCGCCCGGCTGGCCCGGCGCGGCGCCGGGGTGACGGCCGTCCCGATGGACCCGCAGCGGGTGCACGCGGGCGGGCTCGCCGCGCTGCGGGGCGCGGGCGGGCGGCTGGCCGAGGCGGTGCCCGACCGGGCCGACCTGGTGCTGGACGGGCTGGTCGGCATCGGCGGCCGCGGCGGGCTGCGGCCGGCCGCGGCGGAGCTCGCCGAGCGGATCCCGGCGGGGGCGGTGGTGGTCGCGGTGGACCTGCCGAGCGGGGTGGACGCCGACACCGGGGAGGTCGCCGGGGCGGCGGTACGGGCCGACGTGACGGTGACCTTCGGGGCGTACAAGCCGGGGCTCCTGATCGAGCCGGGCGCGTCGCTGGCGGGGGAGGTCCGGCTGGTGGACATCGGGCTCGACCTGGCCGCCTCCGCCCCGCACGCGGCGGCGGAGGTCCTGGAGGCCCGGGACGTCGCGGGGCTGCTCCCCCGACCCACGGCGACGAGCGACAAGTACCGCCGCGGCGTGGTCGGCGTCATCGCCGGGTCGGTGCAGTACCCGGGCGCGGCGGTGCTCGCCGTGGCCGGGGCGCTGCGGGGAGGCGCGGGCGCGGTGCGGTACGTGGGGCCGGCGGCCGAGGCCGTCCTGGCCCGCTACCCCGAGACCCTGATCGGGCGCGGGCGCGTCCAGGCCTGGGTGGTCGGGCCGGGGCTCGGCGACGGCCGCGCGGCGGAGGTCGCCGAGGCGCTGGCCGATCCGGTCCCGGTGCTCGTGGACGCCGACGGGCTGCGGGCCCTGGATCCGGCGGCCCTGCGCGCCCGTACGGCCCCGACGCTGCTGACCCCGCATGCGGGGGAGGCGGCGGCGCTGCTCGGGGTGGCACGGGAGACGGTGGAATCGGGTCGCCTGGCGGCGGTGCGGGAGCTGGCGGGCCGCTACGGCGCGACGACGCTCCTGAAGGGGGCCACGACCCTGGTCTGCGGCGGGGCCGCCACCCCTGTCCGGGTCAACCCGACCGGCAGCCACTGGCTGGCCACCGCGGGCAGCGGTGACGTCCTGTCGGGCCTAGCCGGCTCCCTGCTGGCCGCGGGGCTCGCGGTGCGCGACGCGGCCTCGGTGGCGGCCTACGTCCACGGCCTGGCGGCCCGCACCGCCGCCCGCGGGGCCCCTCTGCTGGCCCAGGACCTGGCCGAAGCCCTCCCCGAGGCCTGGCGCCTCTGACCGCTGCGCGGAGCCATTTCCCCACCCCGCCCCTTCCCGAACTGGGGCTCCGCCCCAGACCCCGCGCCTCAAACGCCGGCGTTTGAGGCCACCGGGCGCGGAGCCCCGGTTTCGGGAAGGGGCGGGGAGGGGAACCGCTCCGCGTAGCGGCAGCCACCCGCGCGGCGGCGGCGCCCCCCCCCGGCCCGGGGCGGGAGCGACGCGCCGTCAGGGGGGTTGCCCTGCGGGCGGCGGGGCGGGGCTCTGAGAGACTGTGGGCGATGAACGAGACAGCCACGCGCGTGTACGCCGAGATCGATCTTGACGCCGTACGGGCCAACGTCCGCGCCCTGCGCGCACGGGCACCCCGTGCCGCCCTGATGGCCGTCGTCAAGGCGGACGCCTACGGGCACGGCGCCATCCCCTGCGCCCGCGCGGCCCAGGAGGCCGGCGCCACCTGGCTCGGCACCGCCACCCCCCAGGAGGCGCTCGCCCTGCGCGCGGCCGGCATCGGCGGCCGGATCATGTGCTGGCTGTGGACCCCCGGCGGCCCCTGGCAGGAGGCCGTCGAGGCCGACATCGACGTGTCCGTCAGCGGCATGTGGGCGCTGGAGGAGGTGCGGGCCGCCGCCCGCGCGGCCGGCCGCACCGCCCGGATCCAGCTCAAGGCCGACACCGGCCTCGGCCGCAACGGCTGCCAGCCGGCCGACTGGGCGGAGCTCGTCGGCGCGGCCGTCGCCGCCCAGGCCGAGGGCACCGTCCAGGTCACCGGCGTCTGGTCCCACTTCGCCTGCGCCGACGAGCCGGGCCACCCCTCCGTCCCGCTCCAGCTCGCCGCGTTCCGCGACATGCTCGCGTACGCCGAGAAGGAGGGCGTGGAGCCCGAGGTCCGGCACATCGCCAACTCGCCCGCGACGCTGACCCTGCCCGAAAGCCACTTCGACCTCGTGCGCTGCGGCCTCGCCGTCTACGGCGTCTCGCCCGCCCCCGAGCTCGGCACCTCCGAGCAGCTCGGCCTGCGGCCCGCGATGACCCTCAAGGCCTCCGTGGCCCTGGTCAAGACGGTGCCCGCGGGCCACGGCGTCAGTTACGGCCACCACCACGTGACCGAGAGCGAGACCGTTCTCGCGCTGATCCCGGCCGGGTACGCCGACGGGATCCCCCGGCACGCCTCCGGCCGCGGCCCCGTCCTCGTCGGCGGCGGCGTCCACCGCGTCGCCGGGCGCGTCGCCATGGACCAGTTCGTCGTCGACCTCGGCAGCGACGGCGGCCGGGTCCGCGCGGGCGACGAGGCCGTCCTCTTCGGCAGCGGCGCCCACGGCGAGCCCACCGCCGAGGACTGGGCTCAAGCGGCGCACACGATCGCGTATGAGATCGTCACCCGTATCGGCGCGCGGGTACCACGGGTGTACCGCAACGCTTGACGGCCGAGTGCGGACTGCTGAGTGAGGACGGCGTGAGCGAGAACTGGCGCAGGGCCGGCTGGGCCGGAGCGGCCATCGGCGTGATAGCCGCGGGTGCCGCGGCCGGTGTCGCCGTCGAACGGATCACGGTCGGCCGCGGCATGCGCCGCAAGGCGCGCCTGGCCCTCGACGCCACCGGCGACTACGGCTCGCTGCGCGGAACCCGGGGCGCCGCCTACGCCGAGGACGGCACCGAGCTCCACTACGAGGTGGACGAGCTGCCCGAGGAGCCCGCCAAGCGCCAGCGCTCCCGTCCGAGGCTGCGCCGCAAGGCCGAGCCCGCGCCGACGGTCGTGTTCTGCCACGGCTACTGCCTCGCCCAGGACTCCTGGCACTTCCAGCGCGCCGCCCTGCGCGGCACGGTCCGCGCCGTGTACTGGGACCAGCGCAGCCACGGCCGCAGCGCCCGGGGCTTCGCCCAGGCCGACGGCGAGCCGGCGACCATCGACCAGCTCGGCCGCGACCTGAAGGCCGTCATCGACGCCGCCGCCCCCGAGGGCCCGCTGATCCTGGTCGGCCACTCCATGGGCGGTATGACGATCATGGCGCTGGCGGACCAGTTCCCGGAGCTGGTCCGCGACCGGGTCCTCGGCGTGGCCCTGGTCGGCACATCCAGCGGCCGCCTCTCCGAGGTGACGTACGGGCTGCCCGCCGTCGGCATGGGGGCCGTACGCCGGATCCTGCCGCCCGTCCTGAAGGTGCTCGGCTCGCAGGCGGAGCTGGTCGAGCGGGGCCGGCGGGCCACCGCCGACCTGTTCGCCGGCATGATCAAGATGTACTCGTTCGGCGCGCCCCGCGAGGTGGACCCGGGCGTCGCCCGCTTCGCCGAGCGGCTCATCGAGGCCACCCCGATCGACGTGGTCGCCCAGTTCTACCCGGCGTTCCAGGCCCACGACAAGACGGAGGCCCTCCAGCGGTTCGCGGACATCCCCGTCACCGTCATCGCCGGGGACCACGACATGATCACCCCGGCCGCGCACAGCCAGGCCATCAAGGACGCGCTGCCGGCCGCCGAGCTGGTGGTCCTGGAGCGGGCCGGGCACCTGATGATGCTGGAGTACCCGGAGACGGTGACCGGGCTGCTGACCGAGCTGTTCGCGCGCACCGGTGCGGTGCCCGCAGCGGCTAACGTTGGCGGACATGGAAGAAGCACCGCTGGAACCGCCGGCAACCCCCCGCAGCCCGGCACCGCAGCCGGGACCTGAGGCCCCCGCCGCCCAGGCCCGCATCACCGTCGACTCGCCCGGGGCGATGCAGGAGCTCGGCCGCAGCATCGCCGGCCTGCTGCGCCCCGGCGACCTCGTCCTGCTGACCGGCGAGCTCGGAGCGGGCAAGACCACGCTGACCCGCGGGCTGGGCGAGGGGCTCGGCGTGCGCGGTGCCGTGACCTCCCCGACCTTCGTCATCGCCCGGGTGCACCCGTCGCTGCGCGGCGGGCCGGCGCTGGTGCACGTGGACGCGTACCGGCTCGGCGGCGGGCTGGAGGAGATGGAGGACCTGGACCTCGACGTCTCGCTGCCCGAGTCCGTGGTCGTCGTGGAATGGGGCGACGGCAAGGTGGAGGAGCTCTCCGAGGACCGGCTGCACGTGGTGATCGCCCGGGCCGTCGGGCACGAGGAGGTCCTCGACGACGTTCGCGAGGTCTCGGTGCGCGGGATCGGCGCCCGCTGGGCCGCGCCGGACGCGCTGGGGGCCCTGGCCACAGCAGCGGCGGGCTGAGCGTACGGAAGGGGGCGCGCGGGAAAACGTACCGACAACCCGTCGGGAAACATATTGCGCCGACGGAGGCGTACGTGGTGACATGGTACGGAGGGCTGGTTAGGCCTACCTAAGTACGGCCGGCCCGGGCCAGGAGGCAGCCATGTCGGCAGGAGCACCCGGAGCACCCGCACCGCGCGACCCCCGCCCGTCCGCCGTGCCCATGGGGGCGCTGCTCGCGGCCGGCGCGGCCGCGACGGCCGTGTCGACCCCGCCCGCGCGGGTCCGCCGCGCCGGGGCCGACGCCCCGGAGGGGCCCGACCGTCCCGGATCCGGCCGTCCCGCGCCCGGCCGTCCCGCGCCCGGCTCCACCGCGCCCGGACCCACCGCATCCGGCCCGACCGCGCCCGGTCCGGCCGGGGTGCGTGAGGGCGTCGGCGGGCAGGCCGCCCCGGAGTCCGAAGCGGCCTGAGTCACTCGTTTCGCCCCCGTCACACCGTGTCCTCAGGACGGGTGAATCCCGCGCGGAGGTCCGGCCGCGGCATCAGGGCAGGACGACGACCTTCGCGTTGATCGTCGCGAACGCCCACAGCGCATCGCCGTCGGCCCGCGTCATCCGGATGCCGCCGGTCTTCCTGGTCGGGTCGGGCTGCGGCATCTGGCCGTCCACGCGCGCGCTGAAGCCGATCACGATGCCCTCGACGGTGGCGAAGCGCACCACGTGCTCGACCGGCACCCCGTCGGAGCCGGTGACCGACCCCGCGCGCGAGCTCACCAGGTAGGTGCCGGGCTTGGGGTGGGCCGTGCTCGGCATCACCGAGAACGACTTCTGCTCGCGCCCGTCCTGGCCCACCAGCCACACCCGGCGCAGGTTCACCGAGTACACGACGCGCGCGCCGGTGCCGGAGTCGGGCGGCAGGGCCGCCGGCTTCGCCGCCTCGGGGGCGGGCGCGGCCGGGGCGTTGGAAGGGGCCGCGGCCTGCGGGGCGTCCTTCGCGGGGTGCGCGGGCGCGGTCGCGGAGGCCTGGTAGCCGAGGAAACCGACCGCGACGAGCGCCGCGACGGTGAGCCCGGCCACGATTCCCGAGCTGCTGCGTGCCACCTTGCTCCACCTCTCCGCGCTCCTGCGCGCTGCCCCTGTACCGGGGCCGCCCGCCGGGCCGTGCGTGCCCGCGGCCCGGACCCCGGCCGATACCTGGGTCGAAGGTAGCAGCCGGGGTGGCCGGCGACCGGCCGCGCGGGCCCGGGGCCGGGGAGTCGTAGGCTGTTCGCGTGCTCTTGCTCGCCGTAGATACCGCCACGCCCGCCGTCACCGTCGCCCTGCACGACGGGGACTCCGTCCTCGCCGAGTCGAACCAGGTCGACGCCCGCCGCCACGGGGAGCTCCTGCTGCCCTCGGTCGACAAGGTCCTCGCCGAGGCCGGGCTGAAGCTCGAGGCCCTCACCGGCATCGTCGTCGGCGTCGGCCCGGGCCCCTACACCGGGCTGCGCGTCGGCCTCGTCACCGCCTCCACCTTCGCCTCCGTCCTCGGCATCCCCGTGCACGGCCTGTGCACCCTCGACGGCCTCGCGTACGCCGCCGGCGCCGCCGGGATCGAGGGCCCCTTCACCGTCGCCACCGACGCACGGCGCAAGGAGGTCTACTGGGCGCGCTACGAGGACCCGCTGACCCGGGTCGGCGAGCCCGCCGTGGACCGCCCGGCCGAGATCGCCGAGCGGGTCGCCGGGCTGCCGGCGGTGGGCCAGGGCGCGCTGCTCTACCCGGAGGTCTTCACCGACGCCCGCGGCCCCGAGCACCAGAGCGCCGCCGCCCTCGCGGCCCTGGCGGCGCGGAAGCTGGCGGCCGGGCAGGAGTTCCTGCCCCCGACGCCGCTGTACCTGCGCCGGCCCGACGCGCAGGTGCCGAAGAACTACAAGGTGGTCACCCCGCAGTGACGGCAGTACTGCGCGAGATGCGCTGGTGGGACATCGAGCCCGTGCTGGAACTGGAGCAGGAGCTGTTCCCCGAGGACGCCTGGTCCGCCGGAATGTTCTGGTCCGAGCTCGCCCACGCCCGAGGCCCGCACGCCACGCGCCACTACGTGGTGGCCGAGGACGAGGGCACGGGCCGCCTCGTCGGGTACGCCGGGCTGGCCGCCGCCGGCGACCTGGGCGACGTACAGACCATCGCGGCCGCGCGCGACCAGTGGGGGACCGGGCTCGGCGCCCGGCTCCTCACCGACCTGCTGCGCGCCGCCACCGCGTTCGAGTGCGCCGAGGTGCTGCTGGAGGTGCGGGTGGACAACACCCGCGCGCAGAAGCTCTACGAGCGCTTCGGCTTCGAACCGCTCGGCTTCCGCAGGGGCTACTACCAGCCCGGCAACGTCGACGCGCTCGTGATGCGCCTTTCCGATCCCGCACACTCCGTCCCCGCGGACGGACCCGTACAAGGTGAGACCCATGGCTGACGAACCCCTCGTCCTCGGCATCGAGACCTCCTGCGACGAGACCGGCGTCGGCATCGTCCGCGGCACCACCCTGCTGGCGGACGCGGTCGCGTCCAGCGTCGACGAGCACGCCCGCTTCGGCGGCGTCGTGCCCGAGGTGGCCTCCCGCGCCCACCTGGAGGCGATGGTCCCGACCATCGAGCGCGCCCTGAAGGAGGCGGGCGTCAGCGCCCGCGACCTCGACGGCATCGCGGTCACCGCAGGCCCCGGCCTCGCGGGCGCGCTGCTCGTCGGCGTGTCGGCGGCCAAGGCGTACGCGTACGCGCTCGGCAAGCCGCTGTACGGGGTGAACCACCTGGCCTCGCACATCTGCGTGGACCAGCTGGAGCACGGGCCGCTGCCCGAGCCGACCATGGCCCTGCTGGTGTCCGGCGGGCACTCCTCGCTGCTGCTCGCCCCGGACATCACCTCCGACGTACGGCCGCTGGGCGCGACCATCGACGACGCGGCGGGCGAGGCCTTCGACAAGATCGCGCGCGTGCTGCAGCTGGGCTTCCCCGGCGGGCCGGTCATCGACCGGCTGGCCAAGGAGGGCGACCCGAAGGCGATCAACTTCCCGCGCGGGCTGACCGGTTCGCGCGACCCGGTGTACGACTTCTCCTTCTCCGGGCTGAAGACGGCGGTGGCCCGCTGGATCGAGGCCAAACGGAACGCGGGCGAGGAGGTGCCGGTGCGGGACGTGGCGGCGTCCTTCCAGGAGGCCGTGGTGGACGTGCTGACGCGCAAGGCGATCCGCGCGTGCAAGGACGAGGGCGTCGACCACCTGATGATCGGCGGCGGTGTCGCGGCCAACTCGCGCCTGCGGGCGCTGGCGCAGGAGCGCTGCGACGATGCGGGGATCATCCTGCGCGTGCCACGGCCGAAGCTGTGCACGGACAACGGTGCGATGGTGGCGGCGCTCGGCGCGGAGATGGTCAAGCGGAACCGGCCGGCCTCCGACTGGGACCTGTCGGCGGACTCCTCGCTGCCGGTGACGGACCCGCACGTGCCGGGTGCCTCCGGCGGGCAGGAGGAGGAGCACGGGCACGTCGACGGTGCTGCGGCCGGCGGGCACGGCCATGCGCACGGCCGCGGGTCCGGGCACGGGCACGGCCACGGTCATGGGCACGATCACGACCACGTGCACGAGCTCAGCAAGGACAACCTGTACTGATGGGCACCGTCGCGCTGATGTGGGAGGCCCGGGCCGCCGACGGCCGGGGCAACGAGCTGCTGGAGTGGGCCCGTTCGCAGGTCCTGGAGCTGGAGCGCGATCCGGTGCGGCGCGAGGTGTTCCGGGCGCCGCAGGACCGGGTGCTGGTCATCACCTGGTGGGAGGCGGCCGAGGGGCTGGCCGGGGAGTTCCCCCAAATCCCCGAGCCCGCCGCAGATCTGATCACCCGTCCGGTGCACCGCTGGCGGTTCGAGTCGGTGGAGGCCGCGGGGCGGGCCTGAGCGACGGGGTGCGGCCCGGCCGGGCGATCCGGTCCGGGATCCGGCGGCACCGGCCGGATATGGTCATGTGCATGCCTCGCCGTGACCTGCCGCCCCCGCCGCCGCCCGTGGACCTGCGCCCCTGGCCGGACGAGACCGCCGCACGGGCCGACCGCGCGCGCATCCTGCAGGAGCTGGGCCGGCTCAGCCTCGGCCTGGACCGGCTGCTGCTGCTCTGGGCCGTCGCCGCGGTCTTCGCGCTCGGCTGGTCCTTCGTCGGCATGGCGCTGATGTCCTTCGAGAGCCCCGAGGCGTTCTCCGCCGTCTTCGGGGTCGTCTTCGCGGTGCTGGGGGCCGGGGTGCTCGTCCCGGGCGGGTTCTGGTTCGCGCGCGGCGCCCGCCGCGACCGGGAGGTGCGCCGGCTGCTGCGGGCCTGGGCCGCCTGCGACCGCGACCCGGCCGCCGACGCCCGGCTGCGCGCGCCGGGGCTGAGCCTGGCCTGGGTGCTGGCCTCCTTCGTGCCCGCCGCGTTCGGGCTGTACGTGGCCTTCGCCGCCGCGGCCTCGGCCCGGCCGGGGGAGACCACGTACGGCGAGGTGGCGTACTACATGGGCCTCGGCATGGTCCTGTGGATCACCGGCCTGCTGGGCCTGGCCAAGGCCGGCGCGCACTACCGCTGGGCGGTGCGCGCCGTACGCCGGCCTACGGGGCGCTGACCGGCGAGCCGATCAGCATCGAGGGGGCGCCCGCGACGCGGGTCAGGAACACAGTCGCCGCGTGCGGGCCCTGCGGCTTGACCTTCTTGCGGAGCTCCTCCGGCTCGATGGCCGAGCCGCGCTTCTTCACGGTCAGGATGCCGACCTCGCGCTCGCGCAGCAGCGCCTTGAGCTTCTTCAGGCCGAACGGGAGCACGTCGGTGATCTCGTACGCGGTCGCGTAGGGCGTGGGGGTCAGCTCGTCGGCGGTGACGTAGGCGATGGTGGGGTCGATGAGGCGGCCGCCGAGCCGTTCGGCGACCTCCGCGACGAGGTGGGCCCGGATGACGGCCCCGTCGGGCTCGTAGAGGTACCGCCCGACGGGCCCGACCGGGGCCTCGCCGACGGGGCCGGAGCTGCGGAGCGTGCGCGGCCCGGGCAGCAGCGTGGCCCGCACCACGGGCCCCCCGGCCGACACCGCGCCCGGCCCGGCCCCGACCCGCCCGGCCCCGACCCGCCCGGCTCCGCCGTCCGGTCCCGCCGGCGCTGCGGCCGCCGCGTCGCCCGCGCCCGGCCCGTCGGCCGGCTCCGTGACCGGCCCGCCGGCGGGGGTCGCAAGGCCGCTCGGGGTCGGGGCTCCCTGCGGGGCTGGTCCCCTACCCGCCCTTCCCCCGTTCCCCGGGCTCCGCCCGGACCCGGCCCGCCCGGCTCCGCCGTCCGGCGCCGCCGGCGCTGCGGCCGGTGCCTCGTCCGCGGCCGGCGCGCCGGTTGCGGTGGCGGGGGCGCCGTCCGGGACCGCTCCTGCGGTCGCCCCGGCGTCCCGTGCCGACCCGGACCCGGCCAGCCCGGCCCCACCGTCCGGCGCCGCGGCCGCCGCCTCGCTCGTGGCCGGCTTGCCGGTTGCCGCGGCGGGGCGGCCGGCCGGGGTCTCACCGGCGGTCGAGTCCGTGACCGGCTCCCCGGCGGCCGGGGGCGCGACGGCGGGGCGGGAGTCGGGGGTGCCGAACCACAGGACGGCTTCCTTCACGTCGCCGTGGTCGGAGATCCATTCCGCTTCGGCGCCGGCGGGGACCGCCTCGTGGGGGATGCCCGGGGCGATCTTGATGGCGGCCACCCTCGCCGCGCGGGCCGTTTCCACCGCCCATGACAGCGGGGGTGAGTAGGCCTCCGGGTCGAAGATGCGGCCGCGGCCGCCGCGCCGGGCGGGGTCGATGAAGACGGCGTCGTAGCCGGTGGTGTCGACCGTGGTCACATCCGCCTCCCGGACCTCGATCAGCTCCGCCAGTCCCAGCGCCTCGGCGTTGGCCCGGGCGACCGCGGCGGTCAGCGGGTCGCGGTCCACGGCCAGCACCCGGATGCCGAGCCGGGCCAGGGCCAGGGCGTCCCCGCCGATCCCGCAGCACAGGTCGGCGACGCTGCGCACGCCGAGCGCCGCGAGCCGTCCGGCCCGGTACGCGGCCACCGTGGCCCGGGTGGCCATCTCCGCGCCGCCGGGGGTGAAGTACATCCGGAACGCGTCCTCGGCGCCGAACTTCGCCACCGCGCGCTGCCGCAGCCGGGCCTGCCCGAGCGCGGCGGAGACCAGGTGGGCCGGATGGTCGCGGCGCAGCCGGGTGGCGACGGCGAGCTCCTGGGCCGGGTCGTGGTCGCGCAGGGAGTCCAGGAGGGCGCGGCCCTCGGGGGTCAGCAGGTCGGCGAAGTCTTCGGGCGTCACTCATTCATTGTCGGCCAGTGTGGGCCACCCGGTGGAAGGTCGCCGCCCGCGCGCGGTGTCGGCCGCGCGGCGCGCGCACGCGGTGCCAGGATGCCCAGCTATGCAGCTTGTGCGACAAAAGGAACATACGACGCTTCACGGTCGCCGGCGCGGAGCCGGCCCGCGCGGCCGGACCGGGGTGGCCCTGGCCGCCCTGCTGGTCGCCGCCCTGGGAACCGCCTGCGGCTCGGCGGAGTCCGGTTCACCCGTCCGGACCAAGCCCGGCAAGGGCGCCGAGGCGGCGGGCGGGCCCGCCGCGCCCCTCACCGCCGAGCAGCAGAAGACCGCCCGGCAGGCCGTCATCGCCGCGGCGAAGAAGTGGAAGCTGGCCAAGCCGCCGCTGGCCGCGCCGCCGGCGCCCAAGACGAAGCCGGAGATCACCACCCGTGACGGCTTCGAGGTCGACAGCCAGGAGAACCTCCCGCCGGTCTTCACGACCGTCCCGACGGAGGACAAGGTCGTCTTCCTGACCATCGACGACGGCGCGGAGAAGGACCCCGAGTTCCTGAAGATGATGAAGGAGCTGAGGATCCCGTATACGGCGTTCCTCAACGACTACCTCATCCGCGACAACTACGGCTACTTCAAGGAGATGCAGGACGCCGGCGTCACCCTGGACAACCACACCCTCAACCACCGCTACCTGCCCGCGCTCACCTACGAGCAGCAGCGCGAGGAGATCTGCGGCCAGCAGGACGTCATGCAGAGGGAGTTCGGCAAGCGCCCGGCGCTGCTCCGTCCGCCGTACGGGAACTACAACGAGGACACGCTCAAGGCGGCCAAGTCCTGTGGTGTCAAAGCGGTTCCGCTCTGGAACGCCGAGGCGTTCCCGGACCGGTGGGACTACCGTGAATGGGACCGAGAGCTGCATCCCGGAGATATCATCCTCACGCATTTCCGGGGGCGCGAGGACTGGAAGGGCTCCATGCCTGACATGATCCGTAACGTCATGAAGACCGTCACGGACAAGGGGTATGCCGTGGCCCGCTTGGAGGACTACCTGTGAAGTACGCGCGCCGGTTGACGGCCGGAACGCTGGCGGCCGGCGCGCTCGCCCTGTCCCTGACGGGGTGCGGGAACAGCGTGGACCCGATCGAACGACTGGGCCGCAAGACCACCGACGGGCACGCCACCCCGTCGGCCTCCGCGGCGGCGTCGGCTTCCCCGAGCGGGTCCCCCTCGGCGGCGAGCCCCGGGGACCAGGCATACAGGAAGTGGGGGCTGAACGCCCCGGTGCAGTTCGCGCCGAAGCCCGCGCAGAAGCCGGTCCTGCCGCCGCCGGCCCCCGGCAAGGCCCAGGTGGTGGACCGAATACCTGTCCCCGCGGGCGAGAAGATCGTCTTCCTGACCTTCGACGACGGTGCCGAGAAGGACCCCGAGTTCCTGAAGATGGCGGCCGACCTCAAGCTGCCGATCAGCATGTTCCTGACGGACAACATCGCCTCGTCGGACTACGGCCACTTCGAGAAGATCCGCGACAACGGCTCCGGCAGCACGATAAACAACCACACGCTGACCCACCCGAACCTGCGCACGCTGCCCTTCGCGGCGCAGAAGAAGGAGATATGCGGTCAGCAGGAGCGCCTGGAGAAGCGCTTCGGCGCCAAGCCCACCCGCTTCCGCCCGCCGTACGGCAACTACAACGACGACACCCTCAAGGCGGCCGCCGAGTGCGGCATCACGCAGGTCGTGCTGTGGAAGGCGTCGATGCAGATCAACGACTTCCAGTACGCCGAGGGCTCGGCCCTCAAGCCGGGCGACATCATCCTGGCCCACTTCCGCGGCCCCTCCGAGCTCAAGGGCGAGAACGAGGTCCAGATGACCCGGCACATGCTGGAGAGCATCCAGCGCCAGGGCTACCGCATAGGCCGCCTGGAGGACTGGCTCTGACGGGCTGACGGGCTGACGGGCTGACGGGCTGCCCGGCCGCCCCCGCCGGACCGGGTCGCCCCTTCGGCCGTCATCCGGCCGGGCGCGCAGCGGATGCCGGATGCCGCCGGGTTCGCCAAGCTGCGAGTAACGGCTGCCAGCACCCGCACAGACGAGGACCGAGCCATGCACCGCTCGCACCGCTCCCGGCGTATCACCGTCATCGCAGGGGCCTCGCTCCTGCTGCTCACCGCCACGGCCTGCTCGGCCGGCAAGACCACCGTGGGCGAGCTCAGCTTCCGCGCCGAGGACTCGCCGGTCGAGGTCAGCCACTCGAACACCCCAGTCCAGGGCTGCCACCGCATCCTCCTGCCGCGCGGCGCGAGCCACGTGCACAACAACACGCTGCTCGACGTCGTGCTCTACCGGACGCCGGACTGCAAGAAGTTCGACAAGGCGGACGGCATCTACGTCGCCACCACCCTGTCGAACGACACCGCCCCCGGCACCCTGCCCTGGCGCAGCTTCACCGTGGTCCACTGAGCGCGACCACCGGGGTGATCGTCGTCTCCACCGGGCCGCGGCTGTCCGCCTCCCGCTGCCGCTCCGCGCTGTCGCTGATGCGCAGCAGCAGGGCGATCATGATCCAGTTGGCCAGCAGGGACGAGCCGCCCTTCGCCAGGAACGGCAGCGCCTTGCCGGTCAGCGGGATCAGCCCGGTCACGCCGCCCGCCACCACGAAGACCTGCAGGGCCAGGGCCGCCGACAGGCCGACCGCCAGCAGCTTGCCGAAGGGGTCGCGGGCGCCCAGCGCCATCCGCAGCCCCCGCTGCACGAGCAGGGCGTACAGGAGCAGGACGGCCATGACCCCGGCCAGGCCGAGCTCCTCGCCCACCGTCGTCAGGATGAAGTCGCTGCGGCCCGCGAACTTGATCAGCTCCGGGTGGCCCATGCCGAGCCCCGTGCCCGACATGCCGCCGGTGCCGAAGCTGAACAGGGCCTGCGCCGACTGGTCGGAGTTGACGCCCGGCGGCCGGTCCTTCCAGTAGTACGACAGCGGGTTCAGCCAGGCCGCCACGCGCGCCTTGACGTGGGGCTCGGTGGAGCCGACCACGAAGGCGCCCCCCGCGGCCATGAGCAGGCCGCACACGATCCAGCTGGTGCGCTCCGTGGCCACGTACAGCATCACCACGAAGACGCCGAAGAAGATCAGCGAGGTGCCCAGGTCGCGCTCGAAGACCAGCACCAGCAGCGAGACGATCCACACCGTGACGATGGGCGCGAGCTGGCGCATCGGGGGCAGCCGCATGCCCAGGAACTTCCGGCCGGCCAGGGCCAGGGAGTCGCGGTGGATCACCAGGTAGCCCGCGAAGAAGACCGCGATCATGATCTTCACGAACTCGCCGGGCTGCGCGGAGAAGCCGCCGACGACGATCCAGCGCTTGGCGCCGTAGGTGTCCGCGGGGGAGAAGGCCGGCGCGATCAGCAGCACCAGCGCGACGGCCATGGTGAGGAAGATGAACCGCTGGAGCAGCCGGTGGTCGCGCAGCAGCGCCACCACCAGCAGGCAGGCGGCGACCCCGATCACCGTCCAGACCAGCTGGCCGGGCGCATTGGCCTCGGCCCCGTACCGCTCGATGTAGGACTGGTCGAGCCGGTGCAGCAGGACGAGCCCGAGCCCGGACAGCAGCATGGCCAGCGGGAGGATCAGGGGATCGGCGTACGCCGCGAAGCGGCGCACGCCGAGGTGGGCCACCAGCGCCAGCAGGGTGAGGCTGATGGTGAAACCGGTGAGGTTCGCCGGGAGCTCGCCGTTGAGGGCGAGGCTCGCGCTCGCGTGCCCGAGGACGGCGATGCCGATGACGAAGACGAGGAGCAGGGCCTCGGTCCGGCGGCGGGCGCCGGCGGTCGTCAGCGGTCTCAGTCCCCGCACGGCTGTCCGATCCGGTCGGCATTGAGGCGTTTTAGCTTCATATCGTGCAAGACGTAAAACACCGCCCGATGGTTCCTTCGGGCCCTTCGGAAGGGCTCCGAACCGCAGGGTTTCGGCCGAGTGTGGCCGGGGAGTGCTGTGGGCACGCTCCGAATCCGGGACTCGGACGGAGCGTGTTGGCACTCCGCTTGACCGAGTGCTAATCGCCGGAATAGTCTCGCACCTGGCACTCGCCCCCGGTGAGTGCCAACACAGCGACGGGCAGGTCCGGCACCCGCGACGACGGATCCACCTGGTCGCCACCTCAGACAGTTAACCCCGTGAGATCTCCGAAGGGGGAGGTCGGATCGTGACGACCGCCAGCTCCAAGGTTGCCATCAAGCCGCTTGAGGACCGCATCGTGGTCCAGCCGCTCGACGCCGAGCAGACCACGGCCTCCGGCCTGGTCATCCCGGACACCGCGAAGGAGAAGCCCCAGGAGGGCGTCGTCCTCGCCGTGGGCCCGGGCCGCTTCGAGGACGGCCAGCGTCTCCCGCTGGACGTCAGCGTCGGCGACATCGTGCTGTACAGCAAGTACGGCGGCACCGAAGTGAAGTACAGCGGCGAGGAGTACCTCGTCCTCTCGGCTCGCGACGTGCTCGCGATCATCGAGAAGTAATTCGCTTCACCGCACTGCTTTGAGCTGCGCCCCTGGTCACCCCGCTGATTGCCGGGCGGCGAGGGGCGCGGTTCGTTGAAACCCGAGTTTTCCGAGAGGGCTGAACCGCTCCCATGGCGAAGATCCTGAAGTTCGACGAGGACGCCCGTCGCGCCCTCGAGCGCGGCGTCAACAAGCTTGCCGACACGGTCAAGGTGACGATCGGCCCCAAGGGCCGCAACGTCGTCATCGACAAGAAGTTCGGCGCCCCCACCATCACCAACGACGGTGTCACCATCGCCCGCGAGGTCGAGCTGGACGACCCGTACGAGAACCTCGGTGCGCAGCTGGTGAAGGAGGTGGCGACCAAGACCAACGACATCGCGGGTGACGGCACCACCACCGCCACGGTCCTGGCCCAGGCGCTGGTCCGCGAGGGCCTGCGCAACGTCGCCGCCGGCGCCTCCCCGGCCGCCCTGAAGAAGGGCATCGACGCGGCGGTCAAGGCGGTCTCCGAGGAGCTCCTCGCCACCGCCCGCCCGATCGAGGACAAGTCCGACATCGCCGCCGTGGCCGCGCTGTCCGCCCAGGACCAGCAGGTCGGCGAGCTCATCGCCGAGGCGATGGACAAGGTCGGCAAGGACGGTGTCATCACCGTCGAGGAGTCCAACGCCTTCGGCCTGGAGCTCGAGTTCACCGAGGGCATGGCCTTCGACAAGGGCTACCTGTCGCCGTACTTCGTCACGGACCAGGAGCGCATGGAGGCGGTCCTCGAGGACCCCTACATCCTGATCCACCAGGGCAAGATCTCCTCGATCCAGGACCTGCTGCCGCTGCTGGAGAAGGTCATCCAGGCGGGTGGCTCCAAGCCGCTGCTGATCATCGCCGAGGACGTCGAGGGCGAGGCCCTGTCGACCCTGGTCGTCAACAAGATCCGCGGCACCTTCAACGCGGTCGCCGTCAAGGCTCCGGGCTTCGGTGACCGCCGCAAGGCGATGCTGCAGGACATGGCCACCCTCACCGGTGCCACCGTCATCGCCGAGGAGGTCGGCCTCAAGCTCGACCAGGCCGGTCTGGACATCCTGGGCACCGCGCGCCGCGTGACCATCAGCAAGGACGACACCACCATCGTCGACGGCGCCGGCTCCTCCGACGACGTCCTGGGCCGCGTCAACCAGATCAAGGCCGAGATCGAGGCGACCGACTCGGACTGGGACCGCGAGAAGCTGCAGGAGCGCCTGGCGAAGCTCGCCGGCGGCGTCTGCGTCATCAAGGTCGGCGCCGCCACCGAGGTGGAGCTCAAGGAGAAGAAGCACCGTCTGGAGGACGCCATCTCCGCGACCCGCGCCGCGGTCGAGGAGGGCATCGTCTCCGGTGGTGGCTCCGCGCTCGTCCACGCCGTGAAGGTGCTCGGCGACAACCTGGGCCTGACCGGCGACGAGGGCACGGGTGTCGCGGTCGTCCGCCGCGCCGCCGTCGAGCCGCTGCGCTGGATCGCCGAGAACGCCGGCCTCGAGGGCTACGTCATCACCTCGAAGGTGGCGGAGCTCGACAAGGGCCAGGGCTTCAACGCCGCCACCGGCGAGTACGGCGACCTGGTCAAGGCCGGCGTCATCGACCCGGTCAAGGTCACCCGCTCCGCCCTGGAGAACGCCGCCTCCATCGCCTCCCTGCTGCTCACGACCGAGACCCTGGTCGTCGAGAAGCCGGCCGAGGAGGAGGCCGACGCCCACGGTCACGGCCACGGTCACGGCCACAGCCACTGACCCGTCGGGGTCCTGACCGCGCCGGGCGCTGACCCGTCGGGGTCCTGACCGCGCCGAAAGGCCCCGGTCCGCCACCGCTGTCCAGCGGTGGCGGACCGGGGCCTTCGCCGTGTGCGGCCCCGCCCGACGGGGCTGCTACACCCACGCCTGCGCCACGCCTGCGCCGCGCCCGCGCCTACATCGCGCCGAGCTCCCGCATGACGCGCATGACGTCGTAGTGCCACCAGCCTTCCTTGATCATTCCGTCCTCGCACCGGAAGACCGTGGTGCCGGTCATCGTGCAGGTCTTGCCGGTCGGGGCGATGCCCATGAACTCGCCCTTGTGCTTGCCGGTCCAGGTCCACAGCGTGGTCACGTAGTCGTCCTGGGCCATCTGCGCGTCACGGGTGAAGGAGAAGTCGAAGGCGCTGCGCCACATCTGCACGTCCTCGCGGATGCCCTCGCGCCCGATCTTGTCGACGGGGTTGCTGATGTCGTGGTCGCGGTAGTCGGCCGCGAAGATCTCCTCGACGGCGTCCATGTCGCCCCTCATCGCGACGTCGTCGAACATCCGGTTCACGCACAGGGTGTTGAGGTGCTCGTCGCGGACCACGTCGAGGTTGGTGAAGCGGGGCATCCCGTCGCAGAGAGCCACCATCTCCTGGAACATCCTGTCCGTCTCCGGGAGGTGAGAGTTCTTCATGGCGTCTTCGTACGACGGGAATTCGACCACGTCGACAAAGTGCGTCTCGGATTCCCGGTCCCTGCCGATGACGCTGTGCGTCACGGTGCGCTTGCCGTTGGTCTGTTCCAGATAGCGGTCGAGCAGATCGTTGACGGCCTCGGGCCTGCTGGTCTCATAATCGACAATTTGTACGAATGTCATGGTGTCTCCCGGGCTGGAAGGGATGCATCCATTTTAGGGAGATTTCATCCGTTCGGCCGGTTTGTCGATGCAGGCCGCCCGGCCGTCGCCCCCGCTACCGGGGCCCGTACTTGCGGCCCGTGCGCGAGGACAGTCCGCCCAGCAGCCCGCGCGGCGCCAGCTTCACCACACCCATCAGCGCCTTGTACCGCGGGTCCGGGATCGACACCGTCCTGCCGCGGGCCAGGTCGTCCAGGGCCGCGGCCACCAACTTGTCTGCGTCCAGCCACATCCAGCCGGGGATGTTGTCCGTGCCCATGCCGGCCCGCTGGTGGAACTCCGTGCGCACGAAGCCCGGGCACAGCGCCATCAGCCGCACGCCCGAACCCGCCAGGTCCCGCGCCGCGCCCTGCGTGAACTGCACGACCCAGGCCTTGCTGGCCCCGTACGTCCCGCGCGGTACGAACGCCGCCACCGAGGCCACGTTGACCACGCCGCCCCGGCCGCGCGAGCGCATCGACTCGGTGGCCGCCGAGGTCAGCCGCAGCACGGCCTCGACGTGCACCTTCAGCATGGCCAGCTCGTCGGCCATGGCCACCTCGAGGTAGCGGCCCTTGTTGCCGAACCCGGCGTTGTTCACCAGCAGGTCCACCGGGTGCGTGCGGTCGCCGAGGCGCTGCTCGACCGCCGCGATGCCCTCCTCGGTGGACAGGTCGGCGGCCAGCACCTCGGCCTCGATGCCGTGCCGGTCGTGCAGCTCGGTGGCCTGTTCGGCGAGCCGCTTGGTGTCCCGGGCCACCAGGACCAGGTTGTGGCCCCGCGCGGCCAGCCGGCGGGCGAAGGCGGCGCCGATGCCCGCCGTGGATCCAGTGATCAACGCAGTCGTCATAGCCGCAACCTAGCCGCCCCGGGCGGCGGGCCGGTGCGGGCCCGCCATGGCGGTACCACTTCGTCCGCTTTCCTGCCGCACGCGCGCCGCCGGTGATCGCGCATGCGTCGCCGGGCGGCTACTTCCCGTACTTCTCGATGTACTTGTGCACCTTCGCGTGCGCCTGTGGCTCCATCGCCGCGCCCGCCGCGAGCGTGCGCGGCAGCAGCGCGCGCTCCGTGGTGAACGCGCGGAACCACAGCCCGACGGTCACGTCGTGGTCCGGACGGCTCAGCACCTCGACCGTGTCGCCGGGCGAGACCGGGCCCTCCTGCACCACGCGCAGGTACGCGCCCGGCCGCACGGCCTCGGTGTACCGCCTGACCCAGGCCTGCTCGCCCAGCGCCCCCTGGAAGGTGCGGCACGGGATGCGGCCCGAGGCCACCTCCAGGACCAGCTCCGCGCCGATCCGCCAGCGCTCGCCGAGCAGGGCGCCGTTCACGTCGATGCCGGAGGTGGTGAGGTTCTCGCCGAAGATCCCGCCGGGCAGCTCGCGCCCCAACTGCCCCTCCCACCAGTCCAGGTCCTCGCGGGCGTACGCGTACACCGCCTGGTGGTCGCCGCCGTGGTGGCGCAGGTCGCAGACGGTGTCGCCCTCCACGCCGCTCGCGCCGACGCCCCTGGGGCCCGGGGCGAAGACGTGGACCGGGCCGGGGACCGGCCGCTTGCCTATGCCCGTCACCCCGCCCTCGGCGTCGGTGTGCTCGGAGGCCGTCGCTCGGCCGGTGTTCACGGAGATCACATGCATGGGCGCCATGAGAGCACACGCCGGCCGGGGCCCGGGAGTCCTCAAAGCGGCGCCGGAATATTGGCGCGGCCTTCAAAGCGGGGCTTATGCTCGAAGGGTGATCGAGGCACGTCATCTCCGCGTCCTGCGCGCCGTGGCCGCTACCGGCTCCTTCTCCGCCGCCGCCCGCGAACTCGGCTGCACCCAGCCCGCCGTCTCCCAGCAGATGAAGGCGCTGGAGCAGTCGGCCGGCACCCCGCTGATCGTCCGCGCAGGCCGCGAGATGCGGCTGACGCAGGCCGGCGCCGCGCTGGTCCGGCACGCCGCCGGGATCCTCGCCGGGCTCACCGCCGCCGAGGAGGAGGTCGCGGCCATCGCCGGGCTGCGCGCCGGGCGGGTGCGGCTCGTGTCCTTCCCGAGCGGCAGCTCCACCCTGGTGCCGACCGCGCTCGCCGCGATGCGGGCCGAGCACCCGGGGACCCGGATCTCGCTGGTCGAGGCGGAGCCGCCGCGCTCGGTGGAGATGCTGCGCGACGGCGACTGCGACGTGGCGCTGGCCTTCCGCTACGCATCGGCCCCGGGTGCCGTTTCCGGTGCGGGTCCGGACGGCGGGCGGGCCGCCGCCTCGGACGCCCCCGCCGAGTGGGACGACCTCGTCGTACGGCCGCTGCTGACGGACCGGCTCGTCGGGCTGGTCCCCGAGGGGCACCGGCTGGCCGGGGCCGAGCGGGTGGGCATGGCGGAGCTCGCGGACGAGCCGTGGATCGCGGGGTGCCCGCGCTGCCGCCGCCATCTGGTCGAGGTGTGCGAGGACGCGGGCTTCACCCCGCGCATCGACTTCGCCACCGACGACTACCCGGCCGTGGCCGGCCTCGTCGGGGCCGGGCTGGGCGTCGCGGTGCTGCCGGAGCTCGCGGTGGAGTCCGTACGGGCCAAGGGCGTGAGCATGCTGGCCGTGGAGCCGGCCGTCGAACGCGAGATCGTGGCGCTGACCCTGCCCGACCTGGCCCGCGTACCGGCCGTGGCCGCGACCCTCGCCCAGCTGGAGCGGGCCGCCGTCCGCTGAGGCGCGCACCGGCGTCGCGTGCGCGCCCGCGCGGCCGTACGGAGGCCCGCCCCTGCGCGCCCGCGCGGCCGTACGGGGCCCGCCCCCGGCCAGAGGAAACGTTCCTTCTCTCGCCCCGTCAGTCCGGGGCGGTCCGTCCGATCGTGCTCGACGCGGGGATCAGTCGATGGCGGGCGCGGCCCATCAGCTCCTCGCGCTCGTCCTCGGTGAGGCCGCCCCACACCCCGTAGGGCTCGCGGACGGCCAGGGCGTGCGCGGCGCATTCCGAACGCACCGGGCAGCGCATGCAGACCTCTTTAGCCGAGGCCTCACGCGCACTCCTGGCCGCACCGCGCTCGCCCTCGGGGTGGAAGAAGAGGGAGCTGTCGACTCCCCGGCAGGCGGCCAGCAGCTGCCAGTCCCAGAGGTCGGCGTTCGGTCCGGGGAGGCGGGAGAAATCTGCCATGGGTAGTCCTCTTGGTGCCGGTACTGAGACGGATACGGTCCAAGTCTCCACACCTACTGTCGTAGTAGATGTAAATATGACTCATTGGGAATCTAGCCTCAGACACGTGCCAAACGGAAGGAAAGCCGCCAAATAGGGCATACCTCCAGATGGAGGACGACTGGCGAGTGGCGCCAGTCGTGTGATCGCGTCCTCACGTAGAGTGCCGAAGGTGTCCGTCCGACCCGTAACTCTTTCGAGTGACCATCGTTGAGAGAGCGAAGGCGGTTGAACCAACAAGTTCCCGGACAGGTGTCCGAGAGCATCGACCGCACAGGTGACGATACGTACCAGCCTGGAGGCTCAAGGTGACGCGCATCAGCAGCTGCGGAGGGCGGTCATGACTTCCGTCCTCGTCTGCGACGACTCCCCGCTTGCCCGAGAGGCGCTCCGTCGCGCGGTTGCCACCGTGCCCGGCGTCGAGCGTGTGACGACGGCTGCCAACGGCGAGGAAGTCCTCCGCCGCTGGGGTGCCGACCGCTCCGACCTGATTCTGATGGACGTACGGATGCCCGGGCTAGGCGGTGTGGAGACGGTGCGCCGGCTGCTCTCGGCCGACCCCGGCGCCCGCATCATCATGCTGACCGTGGCGGAGGACCTCGACGGGGTGGCCCTCGCGGTCGCCGCCGGTGCCCGCGGCTACCTGCACAAGGACGCCTCCCGCGCCGAACTGCGGGCCACGGTGACCCAGGCCCTCGCCGATCCGACCTGGCGCCTGGCGCCGCGCCGGCTCCGCTCGGCCGAGATGGGCGCCGCGCCCACGCTCACCGCGCGCGAGATCCAGGTGCTGGAGGGCATGAGCCACGGCCGGTCCAACGCGGAGATCGGGCGCGAGCTCTTCCTCTCCGAGGACACGGTCAAGACGCACGCCCGCCGGCTCTTCAAGAAGCTGGGCGCCTCCGACCGGGCGCACGCCGTGGCGCTCGGGTTCCGCTGGGGCCTGGTCCGCTGACCGCGCTCCCGCGGGCCGGACGCTGAGGGCCGGACGCCGAGCGGTCCCGTCCGCCGCAGGCGGGCGGGGCGGCGCGCACCGGGCGCGACGTGTCCCTCCGGGGCGCGACGCGGATCCGGGCGGCCGCCGATCCGCCGATCCGCCGTTCCGCGGATCGCCGATCCGGGAACCGGTCCGTATCCGTCCCGTCGCACCCCGTGCGTAGCGGGGGGTTGGCGGGGCACAATCCGGGGGACGTGTCGCTTCGTGCGCGATGCCGCATGCTTGAGGGTGTGGCGCATTTTCTGGGATGGGGCCTCGGGGACTATTCGGGCGAGCGGGAGGGGAGGGCGCAGTGAAGAGTTCAGGCGCACCCGCTCATAACGCTTCGATGCACAACACGGGCCGAGGTGCCGCGAACGCTCCGGCGCCAAGGCACCATGGATTGATGCGCGACGACGAGGCCCTGGGCTCCTCCGCGGCCACAGGGCCCGCGGGAGCCGCCAAAGGCGGCAGCGCCGGGGCCGTCAGTGCGCTGGTGCGCCGCGCCGTGGAAGGCGACGAGCAGGCCACACACGACCTGCTCGCCTTCGTGCACCCCCTGGCCATCCGCTACTGCCGCACCCGGCTCTCGCGGCTGCCCGGGGACGCCCGCCACTTCGTCGAGGACCTGGCGCAGGAGGTCTGCGTCGCCGTCCTGATGGCGCTGCCGCGCTACCGGGACACCGGCCGCCCCTTCGAGGCCTTCGTCTTCGCCATCGCCGCGCACAAGGTCGCCGACCTCCAGCGGGCCGCCATGCGCCACCCCGGCAGCACGGCCGTGCCCTCCGACGAGATGCCCGAGCGGCCAGACGACTCCCTGGGCCCCGAGGAGCGCGCCCTGCTCAGCAGCGACGCCGCCTGGGCCCGCAAGCTCCTGGCCAACCTGCCCGAGACGCAGCGCGAGCTCCTCGTGCTGCGCGTCGCCGTCGGGCTGACCGCCGAGGAGACCGGCCAGATGCTCGGGATGTCCCCGGGCGCGGTGCGGGTCGCCCAGCACCGGGCGCTCAGCCGGCTGCGGGCACTCGCCGAGCAGTAGCAGCGGGTGGTTCGACCCCTCCGGAGATCCCCGATCAATAGGAGGAAGCCACGAAAATTGGGAGTGATCTCGCTCGTGGAATGAGACGCGTCCCGATCCCGTTAGCATGGACATCCGCGCTGAGCAAGACCATTTGGGAAGGTGTCATGACTGTCAACTCCGACGGAGTGCCCGACAAATTCGCTGCGCTCGGGCTTACGTACGACGACGTCCTGCTGCTGCCGGGCGCGTCGGACATGGCACCGGACGAGATCGACACTTCCTCCCTCATCTCGCGGAACGTCCGCGTCAACGTCCCGCTGCTCTCCGCGGCGATGGACAAGGTGACCGAGTCCCGCATGGCCATCGCGATGGCCCGCCAGGGCGGCGTCGGCGTGCTGCACCGCAACCTCTCCATCGCCGACCAGGCCAACCAGGTCGACCTGGTCAAGCGCTCCGAGTCCGGCATGGTCACCGACCCGATCACGGTGCACCCGGACGCCACGCTGCGCGAGGCCGACGAGCTGTGCGCCAAGTTCCGCATCTCCGGCGTCCCGGTCACCGACCCCGCCGGCAGGCTGCTCGGCATCGTCACCAACCGCGACATGGCCTTCGAGTCGGACCGCAGCCGCCAGGTGCGCGAGGTCATGACCCCGATGCCGCTGGTCACCGGCAAGGTCGGCATCTCCGGCGTGGACGCCATGGAGCTGCTGCGCCGCCACAAGATCGAGAAGCTGCCGCTGGTCGACGACGCGGGCGTCCTCAAGGGCCTTATCACCGTCAAGGACTTCGTCAAGGCGGAGAAGTACCCCAACGCCGCCAAGGACAAGGACGGCCGCCTCCTGGTCGGCGCCGCGGTCGGCGTCGCGGGCGACGCGTACGAGCGCGCCCAGGCCCTGATCGAGGCCGGTGCCGACTTCATCGTCGTCGACACCGCGCACGGCCACTCCCGCCTGGTCGGCGACATGGTCGCCAAGATCAAGTCGAACTCGTCCGTCGACGTCATCGGCGGCAACGTCGCCACCCGTGACGGCGCCCAGGCGCTCGTCGACGCCGGCTGCGACGGCATCAAGGTCGGCGTCGGCCCCGGCTCCATCTGCACCACCCGCGTCGTCGCCGGCATCGGCGTCCCGCAGGTCACCGCGATCTACGAGGCCTCGCTGGCCGCCAAGGCCGCGGGCGTCCCGGTCATCGGCGACGGCGGCCTGCAGTACTCCGGCGACATCGCCAAGGCCCTGGTCGCGGGCGCCGACACGGTGATGCTCGGCTCGCTGCTCGCGGGCTGCGAGGAGTCCCCGGGCGAGCTGCTCTTCATCAACGGCAAGCAGTTCAAGTCCTACCGCGGCATGGGCTCGCTCGGCGCGATGCAGTCCCGTGGCGACCGGAAGTCCTTCTCCAAGGACCGGTACTTCCAGGAGGGCGTGGGCGGCGACGACAAGCTCATCCCCGAGGGCATCGAGGGCCAGGTCCCCTACCGCGGCCCGCTCGCGGCGGTCGTCCACCAGCTGGTCGGCGGTCTGCGGCAGTCGATGTTCTACGTCGGCGGCCGTACGGTGCCGGAGCTCCAGGACCGCGGCCGGTTCGTGCGGATCACCTCGGCGGGCCTCAAGGAGAGCCACCCGCACGACATCCAGATGACGGTCGAGGCCCCGAACTACAGCCGTCAGGGCTGACGCCCTCTCGACCCTGCCCGAGGGGCGGACCCGGACACCCCGGGGCCGCCCCTCGCCCGTTCCGCCGCGGGCGGCTGCCGCTGCGCTCAAACGCCGCGCGGGCTGGATAGTGCCGCTGCGCGGCACTATCCAGCCCCGCCGGCGTTTGAGGTGTTAGGAAGATAAAAAGTCTGATATCCAGTGACAATTTCAAGAA